>NZ_CP024848.1:195000-495662 GCF_003352005.1 Oceanobacillus zhaokaii | reverse complement strand
GAGGAATTAAACTATTATTTGAAGCAATATGTGGGCAGGGAAACGCCTCTATACTTTGCTGAACAGTTAACGAAAGAAGTTGGCGGGGCAAATATTTATTTGAAACGTGAAGATCTAAACCATACTGGCGCACACAAAATTAATAATACGATAGGTCAGGCACTACTGACACTTCGAATGGGCAAGAAAAAGGTCGTCGCTGAAACCGGCGCAGGCCAGCATGGAGTTGCGACTGCTACAGTATGTGCACTTTTTGGTCTCGAATGTATTGTATTTATGGGCGAGGAGGACATTCGCCGACAAAAACTGAATGTGTTCCGCATGGAATTATTAGGAGCAGAAGTGCGCAGTGTCGCTCATGGAAGTGGCACATTAAAGGATGCAACGAATGAAGCACTACGATACTGGGCGAGCAACGTGAACGATACTCATTATATTTTAGGATCCGCTGTTGGACCACATCCATTTCCGAAGATTGTTCGTGATTTGCAATCTGTAATCGGTAAGGAAACAAAGAAACAGATTATTGAACAAACTGGAAAACTACCAGACTCAATCGTTGCCTGTGTCGGTGGTGGCAGTAATTCAATTGGCATGTTCCATCCATTTATAGAAGAGGAAGCAGTGAAACTAGTTGGTGTCGAAGCTGCTGGGGCTGGGATTGATACGGATCAACATGCCGCTACGATTACAAAAGGAAGGAAAGGCATTTTACACGGAACGCTATCGAAACTCTTACAGGATGAAAACGGACAAATTACGGAGGCATTCTCCATTTCTGCAGGACTTGATTACCCTGGTGTTGGGCCAGAACATAGCCATTTGAATGAAACCGGTCGGGTTCATTATGCTGCAATTACGGACACAGAAGCATTGGATGCCTTTCAAGCTTTATCTAGGATTGAAGGAATCATTCCAGCATTAGAGAGCGCACATGCGGTTGCTTACGCTATGAAACTGGCAAAGGAAATGGAAGCCAATCAAACATTGGTTATTTGCCTATCTGGACGCGGTGATAAAGATGTAGAGCAAGTAAAAGATCGATTGGAGGAAAAATAAATGGGTAAAGAAAGAATCGAATACAGCTTTCAAGAAAAACAATCAGCAGGACAGAGATTATTTATCCCTTATATTATGGCTGGTGATGGCGGTCTCGATAATTTAGAGGACAGAATTGATTTTTTAGCAAAAAGCGGAGTTGCTGCCGTTGAGCTCGGGATTCCTTTCTCGGATCCGATTGCTGATGGACCAACGATTCAAGCAGCAGGACAACGCGCATTAGCAAATGGCACAAGCTTGAAAGCCGTACTCAGTCAATTACGGAATTTTAAAGCGTCAAGCTCCCCGGTGCCAATTATTTTAATGACCTATTTAAATCCAATTTATAGCTATGGGATGGAAAAGTTTGCTGCAGACTGCGAAAAATCTGGTGTTGATGGCATTATTATTCCGGATTTACCAATGGAAGAAGAAGAAATGATTGCTGAATTATTACAGAAGCATTCTATCGCCTTCATCCGCTTAGTTGCAATGACAAGTCCGAAAGGGCGAATGATTGAAATAGCCAAACGTTCAGAAGGCTTCCTATATGCGGTTTCCGTAATGGGAACAACTGGCGCGAGACAGACACATGACGAGAATGTAAAAGCATATTTAGATGTATTGAAAGAAAATAGCCCTGTTCCTGTTCTGGCAGGATTCGGTGTTTCAAGTGTTGAGCAGGCACAGGAGCTTAGTGCCCATTGCGACGGTGTTATTGTTGGCAGTAGAATTGTTGATTTATTTAATCAAGGGCAGGATGAGGAAGTTAGGAAGCTTGTTCAAGGTAGTATTGAGGTCGGAGTCCGAGGGTAGCTTGATTTCATATTACATGCGTGTGGGATGTTTATCAAATATCAGCCACTTTTCCGTTTATAAACATTCTATAATTTTCTCTTACAACATACAAAACAGGCGAGCTCTTAAGTAGCTTTGCCTGTTATATTTTCGACAGGATTTAGCAAAACTCGGGAAGTGACAGACACTGCACAAAAAAAAGGAAAGCCAGTGATCAGGTGGCTTTCTAATAAAAGAGCGAATCATGGGTTGTAAGGATAATCTAAATCTAAGTCAAGTCTTGTCTAGATTCTATATATTTATATTCCGTGCAGCCGCTTTCTGTATAGTCCATATCCCTACTGCATTCACACATTTACTTATCTCCCCTGGAATAAATGCAATAATCGATAATATATAATTACAGTCTCAAAGAATAAAAGGAGTGATATCAATATTTGCTTTTACTTTTTTAATCCTCACATGTGAAGTGAGATTTAGAACTTATAATAAATTGTATGCAAAACATAAGATATTTGTTCCTAATACAATAATCTATAAGGATAGGTCTGGAGTCGATAGTCAGCTCCAAACCCATTCGTAAAAATCGTAGTTCCTGATTACTCAATCACTAAATCATAAACATTCACATTATAAATTTCCTTGTCCTTATCTTGATGCTTAGCTTCCACGGATCCTTCCGCTATTTTATCGCCTGTAGCTAAATCTGCTACAATTATCGGTGTCTGTGTATCACGATTAATAACGTCGTTGACAACATATAATTTATCATCTTTTATTTTAAATATTGGCCAACTCATTTGCATATCCATATCTGCTTTTGAGATTTCAACAGAATGCTTACTTTCAATCTCGCCACTTTCAAGATTGTAACCCATTATTTTCATACCTGCGTCAGTCACTTCGATAAAATAAAGCTTAGAATTATGGACATAAATCCCACCGGCCGTATCCTTGATTCGCTTCAAAGATTGCTCTGCTTCATCAGGTAATTCTACCTTTTTCTGTTCACTTGTTTCAAGATTATAGATCGAAATCTCACTTCCAATATATTCAGGATAATATTCTGAATGTAAATCTTCATCTGCTGGATCGACATCCTCCACGTATTGTATTTCAAACACTAGATATTCCTCTCCACCAAGTTCATCATAATCATTAATTAACCGTACATGATCCAACTTCCCATTCATTTTCTCTTTCTCTGTTTCGATAATCTCATCCTTCTCGAGTTTTTGCTCTATTAGATTGAAGTGATAAATATGCATCTCTCCATAACTAGATTCACTTTCCTGGATAGAATTATAAGTCGTCACCTTCATTACGTTCTCTACTAACCGTACATCCTCGATATACACATAATTATATTTATTCTTTTCTGGTACATCTAATGTAAATGAAGTCTTCTCATTCGTTTCTTTATCTAACACATCAATATCAAAGGAAAAATCATTTGCCTCACCACGGTGAAAATTGAACTTTACTTCTGCAGAAGCTAATGATGTCTCATCCTCATACAGTCCCAAAATATCTCCCTTTCCACGCATGAAGCTGCGATATTCTGCTTGAAGTTGTTTAATTTTCGGATTCGTGTAATTTCCAACGATAAGATCAATATAAGACAATTCTTCCTGATACTTGCTTCCTTCTGTACTAATCATTAAATCAGCCATTTGATAATTACTTAGCAGCGCAAGATTTTTAAATACTGTTTCGTCCCCGCTCTTTTTCGTAATGGTAAATTCCGGGTTCTCATTACCTGCAAAAGCTGCTTGAATAAAAAACGTTCCTAACGTTAAAACGATAACTACAATGACAGAAATAGACTTCCAATAACGCATTATTTTCTCTCCCTTCCTTTTACACGCTAACTTTCTTATTTAGTAAGAAACTGCTTATCAAAATGGACATAGCGATAACTAGCATTCCTAGAATAGTCTCAATTACGAGTAATTCCATTGGATAAAAGAAACTTGCTTGGAAACCAATCTCATAGATAAAAGGTGCCAGGAATACAACCGCCGCTATCACACAATAAACAATTCCGAGTAGAATGCCGCTCCAACGAAAGCTTCTTTCCATTAAAATAGCTGTAAACAGAACAAAAACAACCATGAAGCCAATCCCGTAATTAATAACAAATTGAATAAATGAGTCTGGAATCAAAATAAATAAATAATGAGAGTTATTGATAATCTCCCTAATGGTCATATCTGCTCTAAAGTCCATGGAAACATTCCACTTAAGCAGCATGCTTCCAATTGGCAATAAGATTAATTGAATGGATATTAAACCTAACACCATTAAAAATATTGCAGTAGCTTTTGATAATAGAACATTTAATCTTGCAGTTGGCAACATAAACAAACGATATATAAACGTGTTCTTTCCGACCCAATCACGGTACCAAATAAAGAAGATATAAAAGATTAATGCTGCAGCACATAATGCAATTGGTCCAGCAAACCAGAGAGTTTCCACAACTGCCGTCATATTCATCTTTCCGTATTGTTCAATAAACTGCTCCAATGGCATTGAATCTACGTAAATAACCTCATTTGCATTCGCTACATAGTTTTTTGCCACTACAATGACACCAATAAGCTGTGACAAAATCGTAATTCCGATCAGCACAAGGTAAATTTTCATAAACCTGCTGATTTCAAAGTTAACTAATTTCAAATAACTCTTCATCCTCGATAAACCTCCCTCATCACATCGACAACGGATTTCCCTTCGTCTTCGCGCATTTCTTCTGTACTAAATTCTTTTAAAACAATTCCATTATCAATTAAGACTACTTTATCAATTAGGTGCTCGATATCATTTATCTCATGTGTCGTAATAATTACACCTCTATCTTCCACTAAATGACTAGTAAAAACATCGGCAATCTGTTCTCTGCTAAATATATCTATTCCCGAAAATGGTTCATCCATCAACAGATAATCCACATCAAGTGCAAGACCGAGCAGTAAATTCACTTTCGCCGTGTTTCCTTTAGATAGACTTGAGATTTTTTCCTCTTGTTTCAATTTAAAGAAGCTCAACAATTCTGTTGCACGTGCCTGATTCCAGCTCTTGTAATAGTCCTGCATAAACTGCATTGCTTCCGCTATTGTCATACTCGGTATCATTGTTATTGCGTCGGGAATAAAGGTAATCTTTTCATACGTATCCTTGTTCAACTTCTTGCCATCGATTAGAATTTGCCCGCTATTCATCGGCGTTAAATTCATTATTCCCTTTAGTATCGTTGTTTTCCCAACACCATTGATACCAATCAGGCATGTTATCTCACCCTTATTCGCAGTAAAGGAAACGCCATTTAATATTTGCTTGCGGCCAAACCTTTTCTTCAATTCTTTTACTTCGATCATTCTTTATCCCCCCTATATTTCTCCTGGATTAATCCGACAACTTCATCGAGTGGAACATCGATTGGCCGAATCGCAGCAATAAAGGAATCAATTGCCTGCTCAATCAGTTCCTCCCTCACTTTGCCTAAAATTTTCTTATCCTTTGTGATTTTACTTGGGCTATTTCCCTCGGTATAAATCAATCCCTGTTCCTCCATTTCCTTATATGCTCGCTGCGCCGTATTCGGATTAATCTTTAGCTGGTTCGCCAATTCTCTTCTTGATGGAATTTCTTGCCCCGGTTCGAGGCTCCTCGTTGCAATTTGTTCCTTAAAATGCCGAATAACTTGGACATAAACAGGCTCGCGCTTATTTAAGTTCACGTTCATAGCAACGACTCCTTTCCTTCTCTTAGTTGCATTGTGTATCAGATGATTAATACACTAATTGTAAAAAAAACACTGTATTAACCCCTTAATACACTTAACACAAAAAAATGTGTATTAATGATGTGATACGCTTCTGAATGTATTATATGTTTAATACACTCTTTGTGTCAAGGGAATTTTTTTAAAGTTCATTTCGTATGGTTAGTTGTTTTAGATAAACTGCGAACTAAGTGTAGTGAAAAGTTGATTTCCGCTACGGACAGTTTCCCACCCATAGGGCGACGCAGTCTGCTCCATCGGAAGAAGACCACTTCCGATGGATCTTCAGCTGTTGCTTTGTCTCCTGTCCTCCGCAACAAGCAACGGCGATAAAAGAGGTAATATAGCCATATCTTATAAAGAAGATAACTGCACAATCCTCAGCGGAAGAAATACACAGAGACTCCTGCGGGAAGAAGAGCCTAGGTGAGACTTCGAAGTGCGCAAGCACGAGAAGGCTCACCAGCTCCCCTAAGGTGCGCATAGTGTATTTCTGGAGCGACTGGTCCGAGAGCCTTAGCCCATGATCACTAGTTCACACTTTACATCAACTACTCATTACATCTATTGCTTAGTGATAAGCAAATGATCAACCCTTATATGGTAGAATGAATATATTAATTTTTTTGAGGTGAAACCATTTTAATGAAACTAGTATCTTGGAATGTAAATGGAATTCGTGCATGTGTACGAAAGGGATTTTTAGATTATTTTCATGAAGTGGATGCAGATATATTTTGTATTCAAGAATCAAAATTACAAGCTGGTCAAATCGAGTTGGATTTGGAAGGCTATTATCAATATTGGAATTATGCCGAACGAAAGGGATATTCTGGCACTGCTGTCTTTACAAAAAAGAAGCCTCTTTCAGTAAAGTATGGTGTTGGCATTGAAGAAACGCAGGATGAGGGACGTATTATAACGCTGGAATATGAAGATTTCTATTTAGTAAATGTTTATACCCCCAACGCGAAACGTGATTTAACAAGACTCGGTTATCGTTTGGAATGGGAGGATGCACTCGCTCTCTACCTAAAAGAATTGGATGCAATTAAACCAATCATTTATTGCGGAGATTTGAATGTTGCACATCAAGAAATTGATATAAAAAATTATAAATCAAACTACGGAAACTCTGGGTTCACTCCAGAAGAACGTGGGAAAATGACAAAGTTATTGGAATCAGGATTCGTCGACAGTTTACGCTATTTTTATCCAGATAAGAAAGATATATATACATGGTGGTCTTATATGAAGACCATTCGTGAACGAAATATCGGCTGGCGCATTGATTATTTTATTGTTTCGGAAAGACTAACAAATCGTTTAATTGATTCGCAAGTACATTCACAGATTCTCGGCAGCGATCATTGCCCAATTATGCTTGAAATAGATTGATTGAATGTGAGCAGTTGTTCATACTCCATTCATATTCCTCTAAGTAATATATATTACTTAGAGGAATAAATGGAGCGTTTGAAGGCGAATGTTCATCCCTCAAGAATTGATTCAGCAGCTTCATTGAGCTTTTCAAGATTAAGTGGGGTAATCCTTTCGTCATTTAATTTATATTCCTGCTTTAATTCAATGATTCGACGTACGCTCTCATCAATTCGTTCCTCGGAAATTTCTCCATTTTCTACCGCTTCTTTAATCGCATTAAAAGCCGAGACGATATTTTGGTACTCGTGTGCAATCATGATAATATCATTTCCTGCCTTCACCGCTTCAACCGATGCAGAACCAATTTCATAATGATCGGTAATCCCCTCCATTGTCATATCATCGGTTATAATAACCCCATGATAATGCAGCTGTTCACGCAGCAGTCCTGTTACCACTTCTTTAGACATCGAGGATGGATAATCGGGATCTAGTTCTGGTAATAAAATATGTGCAGTCATGATGACGTCTGCCCCGTTTTTTATTGCATATTCGAATGGAACTAATTCAAGCTCCTTAAGATCATCAAGACTTTTGTCGACAATTGGTAATTCTAAATGAGAATCAACAGACGTATCACCATGCCCAGGGAAATGTTTAATAACCGGAATTACCTGCTGCGACTGAAGCCCCTTCATTGTTAACGTTCCAAGCTCACTCACAATATCAGCATCATCACTAAACGATCGTTCGCCAATTATTGGATTATCTGGATTACTATTTACATCTAATACCGGAGCGAAATTAAGATTGAAACCATATGCTTGAAGCTGCCATGCAAGTAATTCACCAATCTCAAACGCAGACTCTGAATCATTTTGTGCCCCAATCTCGTTAGCTTTAGGAGGAGAAACTAAATCTCCTGGCAGTCTAGAAATATCTCCCCCTTCTTGATCAGTACCAATAAACATCGGAAATGTATTTCCGCTGTTTTCCTTACGTAATTGATTGATTAAATCCACTGTCTGCTTAGGATTTCCCATATTATCTGCGTATAAAATAATTCCGCCAATCTTATATTCTGTTATTAAACTTTTCGTTTCAGCTGACATCGACGTACCAGAAATTCCGCCAAAAAGCATTTGTCCAATCTTATCATCCAAGCTCATATTTTTTATTTTCTCATTAAGTACTAATAGATTGATATCAGCTAAAGTAACGAGTGAAATATGATGAATAAATGGGTTGGGATTATCATCGGTGGGAATGGGGAAAACTAGCTTCAATTGAAAATTCTTGTTCACATCATAAATAAGGATAATCTGATCAAATGCATCGTCTCGGTAATAACGAATATCATCGGCTTCCCCCTTCGTCTGCTCGATATCATTAAGAGAGATATCCGAAAGTACTTTTTCGTCGTATGAACGTAAATCAACAATCCGATCTTGTTGATACCCAATATGGACATGCTTGGATGGGTATTCAGAATAGTCCTTGCCTTCTGCTTCAATTGTAGTTTCTGGCTCCTCCCATTTGGACGTTACTTCCTGCACTGTTGCTTCGCCAAGAATGAAAGGCACCATAGGGATTTTTCCTTTTTCAGCCTGTGCAAAGATTTTAATAATTTTATTTTCGACGGTCTTTTTCGTATGACCCGGTTCGGGTAGTACATAATCATAATTCATCTCAGCTTGTTCATTATCATTGATACTCCCCTCGTCGTCATTTGTTATTAATTGGTCACCAATTATAAAAATAAGGACTATCGGTATAATAACGTACAATATTTTCTTTACCATATTAAATTCCTCCATTATCCGTCTTAAGCCAGAACTATCTATATGTATAAGTCATCTGGAAAACGAGAAATATGTCTAATACTTAAGGTTCGCTTTTTCAACATTTGCTATGTATCATTAATTATATAGGGAAATTAGTTAACTAAACAGGAGGGGCTTAAATTGAAACGAATTGTACCGCATATTCGAATCGAAAATTGTAAAGAAGAGGTCACTTATTATCAGCAAGTATTCGGCGGGGAAATTAAAAATACGCAGTTAGCTGATGGCATTGACATGTTCAAAGGCCATGAAGGCAAATATATTCACGCCGAATTGCATATTAATGAACATTGTATTTTATACTTTGCAGATATACTCGGTAGCGAACCTGCTAAAGATAGCAACCTATTACTTGGTCCAGATCTTGAAAGTGAAGAAGAAATCACCCAAGTTTACAATACTCTTGCAGCAGATGGCGAAGTAAAGATGGAATTACAGGATACCTTCTGGGGTGCCAAACATGCAATTGTAAAAGATAGAAACGGAATATCCTGGGAGCTAAATTATACCAAATAGTTATTTTATTATCTACAATTGGATATCTTTTTTTAAAATACCACATTCAAAACTGTGGATAGCAAAATTTTATCCACAGTTTATTTGAATTAATCATCGGACCTTTTTATAGTGAGATAATATTAAGGCTATTAATGCTTCAACTTCTGGAAATAATCGATAATTCCTAACGAACTAACCTGCATATCTAAATTTATTAAAATATATACTTCGTGATCATCATCAATTCCTTGTTCTCGTAATGTTTCTCGGATACGCCCCATTAGCCTTACTGCGAGCTCATCATAGCCCTTCCCCTCAGCTATTACTTGTTCTCCTTCTTCAACAAAGATAGGAAGCCATTTGGAAACCTGCTGCAATGCCTCCTCAACGTTCTCTGTCATCCCAAAATGTCCAAAATAGATTCGATCAAGATTCAGTTCGCGGACCCGCTTGATCGATTTTTCCATTGCATTTGGATCAAAATGATTTGGGGACGTCGATGGCAAGAAGAAGTCAATGCCATTTCTATTTAATTGTGCATAGCGAACTCCTACCGTATCACCGGTAAACATTCCATTACTTATTGGATCAAAGATACTGAAGTGATGTTTCGCATGTCCAGGAGTATCATAAAATTTCAGTGTACAGCTTGGTCCTATATTTAGCGAATCGCCTTCCGTTTTTGTTATTATTTTTTCCTCTGGAACGGGAATAATAGGATCAAATAATTCAGCAAAGCTATCTCCATAAACCGCTCTTGCTCCTGCTGCTAATTTCCTTGGATCGATAAGATGTCTCTCCCCTCTAGGGTGTACGACAACTTTTGCATTCGGGCACTCTTGCAGCAGTAACCCAGCCCCACCAGCATGGTCTAGATGGATATGCGTTACAATTATATATCTTACATCTTCTAGTGAAAGTCCTAGTGCTGCTAGTCCATTTTTAACATGTTTAATCGATGGACTCGGTCCAGTTTCAATTAATGTCAATGCCTCTTCTTGAATTACGTATGTACCTGTTCGCCCTGCTACCCCTAAATCATGTCCGTCAATTAAGGAGATGCGACTGTCAATTTGAATCTGTTCATATTCCCCCATCAAAATCCCTCCGTCATTATTTTTCTCCATCGTAGCATATTTTTTCTATCTTATCTAAAAAAAATATTAAGTTTAATTCATGCATAACAAAACCGATACGGCTCAAACTAACCATGACTTATCAAAGGAGGGAATTCATTTGCAAAATCAACAGCAAAACCAACAATTTCAAGGTTCTTCACAGATGCCAGCAAATTTTAGCCATGGTGGACACGAGCTTTTTGATGTTCATGAAGCAATGGGTGGCTTAATTGGTGCTCTTGAACATTATTTCCTGTATGAACCGCATATTCAGGATCCAGAGTTAAAAACAATGCTTGGTCAGCATAAAAGTTATTTAACACAGACATATAATACGATTGTAGAAACGTTAAAAACCGGTAGCGAGCCTGCGGTTAAAACGCAAACCTATAATATGACTGCAAGTAATAATACCCTTTATGGAATGCAGCCTTCCCAGCCTAAGACACCTGCACAATCTGCTAATGAGATAAATGATCAATGTATCTCAGGATTTTGGATGGGACATTTAAAAGCATCTTCATCGGCTTTTACAATGACAGCATTAGAAACATCGAATCCTGTTTTGCGAAGAGTATTTGCTGATAGCGTCCCTAATTTAATTGAAATGGCGTTTGAAGTATATTTATACCAGAACAAGCATCACTATTATCAAGTGCCACAATTAAAACAAGAAGATATGCAAAACTATATTAACGGCTTCGCACCAGTACAAGGTACAATGCCACATTAATATTATTCCAAAGGAGTCCTAAATAATGGGCTCCTTTAATTTTGCAGGGAGTGCAAAGGCTGTCATCTTAAAACATAGTGATATTCAGTTTTTAAGAAGAAAACGAATCTTTATAATCAGTTATCCGTAATAGGATTAATATAGTCGAAAGGATGAGGAGAAATGAACAATCATGAAATTGATTACAAACTATATGGGGACGACATGCAGTTTGTCGAAGTAGAGCTTGATCCACAGGAAACAGTAATTGCTGAAGCAGGAAGCTTAATGATGATGGATGACGAGATTCGCATGGAAACAATTTTTGGCGATGGTTCTAGCAAGGATCAAGGTGGATTAATGGGCAAATTAATCGGTGCCGGGAAACGAGTAATCACTGGTGAAAGCTTATTTATGACAACCTTTACTAATCAAGGCGTCGGTAAAAAACATGTGTCTTTTGCCTCACCATATCCTGGGAAAATTATCCCAATGGATCTTAGTGAAATAAACGGAAAACTGATTTGTCAAAAGGATTCATTTCTCGCTGCTGCTAAGGGGGTTACAGTTGGTATTGAGTTTCAGCGCAAAATTGGCACAGGCTTCTTTGGCGGTGAAGGCTTTATAATGCAGAAGCTTGAAGGGGATGGCTTAGCCTTTGTTCATGCAGGTGGTACGATTCATAAAAGAGAACTTCAGCCTGGCGAAACATTACGCGTAGATACCGGCTGTCTTGTAGCAATGACAGGTGACGTTGATTATAATATTGAGTTCGTCGGAGGTGTGAAGACCGCATTATTTGGTGGAGAAGGATTATTCTTCGCAACATTACGCGGCCCCGGAACTGTTTGGATTCAATCCCTTCCATTCAGCAGGCTTGCTAGCAGAGTATTTGCCGCTGCACCTGGAAGGGGTGGTTCGAAGGATGAGGGCAGTATTGCCGGAGGTCTATTCGATATTTTTGGTGGAGACAGAAGCAGATAAGGTTAATTACCAGTTAATGGCGTGCTGTTCTAGGTAATAGTGGACTATTTTTTGCACATACTATCCATGAAAATCCTATACAAAGAGGTGGATGGCATGGGTAGAGATGACCATAATAAATCAAAGAATAACTTCTTAGCACAGACACCGAAACAGCAACTGGTAACCGATGGAATTGACGTAGAATTCTCTGAGGAATTTGCTGATGAACATGACAAAGTAGCACAAGCAAGAAGTAAAGCTGCGGATCAACGTGTAAAAGGAAAAAATCCTAAGTTGTGACGCTTTTCTTTTGATTATCAGGGATGAAATTCTATCTCTTGAACGTTGGCTTTCATCTGAATCACCTTATCGTCATAGAACAAGTTTTTGTTTTATCCCTTTGGCTAGATTTTCATTTAGATAAAGTGCGGCCTATCAAAATGCTAGGTCGCTCTTTATCCTTTACAGTTAATCCCCATGTATTTGACATACATACAGGAGATGCATTACATTAGATTTAACAACGCATAAAAGGGATTGATCATTAATGAGCAATAAAAATGTGGATGAATATCTAACAGATGGTATGTATGGTACACGACTTCCTAAAGATGATGAGCGCAAACAATTTTTAGGAACCCTCCGCGAACGAATTGTTATTGCTTTAACAATTGGACAAGTAATGACCGACAAAGGACTCGGGAAATTAGAAGAAGCAATGAAGGATAATACCCAGGCCAAGCTATTAATCAATGGTCATGTTTCATATAAATTTTTAAAAGAAGAAAAAGCATTAGCAGATAAATATCACATTCCTTATACAACAATTACAGATGAAGAAAATAATACAGATATTGGTGCTGTCTTAACTTATGATTATGCGATTGATAAAGAGGAAATTTTTGTCAAGGAAGAAATTGAACCAGAAGAACCACTGGAAGAAAAATCTTCTTTTTTCGCTAAATTGAAGCATTGGTTCGGATCAGCTGAAAAATAATTTTAGCTATTCCCCTGTCACAGTTTGGGAAATTTTTGTTTAATGTTAGGCAACATCATAATCTTGGGGGGATATTCATGCAAAAAGAATTATATAAATTAGAAGTTGCTGGCGTAACTAGAGAATTGCCAATTATTCAAATTGCAGAGAATTTAAAAATAGCGAGTTTTGTAATTTTAGGAGATGTCGAAATTGTCGAAGCTGCTTCCGTTCAATTGGCCAAGAAATTAGCGGACGTCGATATTCTCGTTACTGCTGAGGCAAAAGGAATTCCTTTGGTATATGAACTAGCAAAACAATTACATATGAAGCATTATGTTGTTGCACAAAAAAGTGTAAAACCTTATATGGATAACCCGTTAATCAATGAAGTTGTCTCGATTACGACTCAAAAGAAACAACTATTATGCCTAGATACAGAAGATGTTGCATTAATTAAAGGAAAACGAGTTGCCATCATTGATGACGTAATTAGCACAGGAGAATCGATTAAAGCGCTAGAAGATTTAGTTGAACAAGCCGGCGGAAATGTTGTTGCGAGAGCTGCCATTTTAGCTGAAGGTGACGCTGCGTTACATGATAATATTATTTTTTTAGAGAACTTACCGATCTTTAGAGATTAAATTACGGCATCTCAGCACCCCCCTATTCATATTTACTGGAAAAATAGGAATAATAATATATGGAGGTGGCCGTTATGAGTAAGCCCTATCGTTGTCCTAATTGCAAAACAAATAGTTCGCGATTTAATGTAATCGAGCAAGTAGCTACACCAGTTAAATTGGATTCCCAAACTGGTGAGGTTATCAATGAATATAAAGATGGGAATGTCGAGGTTTTTCATAATCTATATCATGGACCAAAGTACAGAATCCAATGTGCATCATGTGGACTTGTCGAGGATGAGCACACATTCATTCAGTTCGCATCGTATAGTAGTAAATAAATGTTATAGAAATTAAAGCATCGCTCTAGTTTGTGGGCGGTGTTTTTTTATTATATTTGAGTACCAATTAATAATTTACGTGATCAATCAACGTATAATTGACAGTTAAATGCACTTACCGGTTAAGATAATCGAAATTTCTCTCTGCCTCTGGTACACTTAATATATCAAATGATGGAGGGATCTTATGCGACTCAAAGATAAAAAAGTAATTGCTCTTGTTGAGCATGATTTTGAAGATTTAGAGCTTTGGTATCCTGTACTGCGCTTGCGCGAAGAAGGTGCGCAAGTAGATTTAGTTGGAAAAGAAGCAAATTATAAATATATTGGTAAATATGGCGTACCTGCAGAATCGGCTTATGCTTTCACTGACATTAATGCTGCTGATTATGACGCTATCCTCGTCCCAGGCGGATGGGCACCCGATAAATTACGACGCTATCCTGAAGTGTTGAGCTTTGTTCGCGAAATGGATGCAGCGAAGAAGCCAATCGGACAAATTTGTCATGCTGGATGGGTACTTATTTCAGCAGATATATTACAAGGAAAGAAAGTAACAAGCACACCTGGAATCAAGGACGACATGACAAACGCAGGTTCAACATGGTCCGACGAAGCAGTTGTTGTTGACGGTCATATTATTTCTAGTCGCCGCCCGCCTGATTTACCACCATATGTAAAAGCATTTGCAGACGTATTAGCAGAACAGTAAGATTGACAAATTCTACGTAGATTACGTAGAATTTGTTTTTCTTTGGGTGCCTGTCACTCCCCGAAGTTTGTCGAATATCAGTGAGAGGTTGATATCACTATTCATATAACACATCACCATTTCTTAATTAGCATCTATAAAAGAAAGGAGAATAAACTTGAAAATTGTCTCTATTGAACCAACTCCCAGCCCACATTCTATGAAAATTAATGTGAATGAAGCCTTACCAGCCGGTGAGAATTTTAACTATAAACATGACGATGATTTGGTAAATGCACCTGATTATGTAAAGAGCCTATTCGAAGTTGAAGGTGTCAAAAACTTCTATCGAGTTGTCGATTTCATTGCGCTAGCACGAAACCCAAAGATTTCATGGGAGGAAATTTTACCAGCTGTTCGTAAAATCCTTGGCAGTGAAGAAGACGAGGAAAGCCTAATTATGCAGGCTGTTCATAAAACGAACGATGCTTTTGGAGAAATAAAAATTTTTATTCAATATTTCCGCGATATTCCTATGCAAATTAAATTAGAAGACGGCAGTGAAGAAAAACGCCTTGGACTTCCTGAAAGATTTACAAATGCAATTTTAGCGGCTTCTCCCTCTTCGCCAAATGTTATCCTAGACCGAAAATGGGTCGAACAGCATCCGAGATATGGATCCATGGAGGAAATCAGCAATGATGTTGTTGAGGAAATAAGTGCAAGCTATGATCAAGAACGATTAGATAAACTTGTAGAACTGGCGTTCAAGGCTGGAGATTCTGCGGAAATAAAAGAAGTTAGAAAGAAAAATCAAGTTTCAGTTGAGGAACTAGATAATTCAGATTGGAAAGTGCGTTTCGCTGCACTTGACCGCCTTATTCCCAGCTATGAAGATTTGCCATTACTAGAAAAAGCATTAGATGATGAAAAGGCGTCGATTCGCAGACTTGCTACTGCATATCTTGGTATGATTGAAGAGCCAGAGGTTCTGCCTTATTTATATAAAGCACTGAATGATAAAGCAATTAATGTCCGTCGAACTGCTGGTGATTGTATCTCAGATCTTGGATTTAAAGAAGCAATGCCACAGATGATTGCAACTTTAAAAGATCCAAGCAGGATTGTCCGCTGGCGAGCAGCGATGTTTTTATATGAAGTTGGCGATGGGTCTGCAATTCCGGCCCTCGAAGCTGCAAATGACGATCCAGAATTCGAAGTACGCATGCAAATAAAAATGGCACTAGAACGAATCAAGGGTGGAGAAGATGCCAAAGGCTCTGTCTGGCATCAAATGACTCAAGCAACGAAAAAAAGCTAACATGAGCACAGGCTCGGTTAGCTTTTTTTGATACAAAGATACTTATGGTTGGCTGCATCCTCGTGCTCATGTGATTTATTTCTCCTCTTGACTTTGCCTTACTTTACCAATTCCTATATAAAGAATGAAGGCAGATAAGAAAGTAACGCTCTTTCTTATCTGCCCATTCTATTTGCCTGTAGAATTTTTATATCCCCAGACCTTGCCTTAAGTATGATAGGATTTTCTCCTGAGCCAATAATTCCTTCCAATCTATCTTTAGCTTGTCTCTCTAATTGCAATGGTAGATTTGTCTCTATCTTCCCAGATTTTGTTCTCGCCTCGATTGTTGCATTTAACTGTTCTGAGGAGAGTTCAACTGTTATGTCCCCACTGCTCGTTTCGATATCATATACTGCCTCGTTCACTGCGGAGAATGCTACGTCTCCAGAACTGGATACTGCTTTCACATTTCCTGTAAAGCTTCGAACGTCAATTATGCCTGAGGATGTTCTTACACTTGTTTCTTCCACCATCAAATGGTCTGCTGCTATATCACCTGAGTTAGCGCGGAGAGAAGCCTTGTCGACGATTATTTTCTCCAATTCTATTTCTCCTGAAGATGTTTCTATTTCAAGAGATTTCCCATGGAGATTCTTTACAACAACATCTCCTGAACTAGCAGACCCGTGAATAACATCGCTAGAAATATTTTTTAATTTTGCTTCACCTGAAGAGGTTTCAAAGGAAAGTTTCTCCACCTCGCTGTCCTTCAAAGATAAATCTCCTGAGGATGCGATGATTTGGGCTTGTTTTGACAAAATACGAATAGCTTCAATATCCCCAGAACCTGTCCGCATTGAAATTGATTCGGTAATAATGTTCGAAATTTCGACATCACCTGAACCTGTTCGAATTTCCCAGTTATATGCAATCGCCTTTGGTAGAGTTAGTTGCAAACGAGCACTCGAGAAATTAATTGAAAATAAACCTTGGTTTCGGTTCCGTTCTTTAACCTTAACTTCAAAACGTCCATCCTCAATCTCCGTTTCTAAAGCAGGCCCGTCTACATATGTTTCAAAATATAGCGCAATCCCTGACTCTTCATGAGTTAAAACTTCGACATCCGTTAGACCTGTAGAAATTCCAATATAATGCAACTTATCTATATCAAATGTGTCTTCCTCGATTATTGGTGGCGCCGAACGTTTCAATAAATTTTTCATAAGGTTCACTCCACTTTCTATTATCAATATAATATCTTCATTTTAGCGAAGCATTGATAAGCTTAGGAACCGGCCCACGGTTCGATTTCTTCTACGTCCAGAGATGGAGGTCTTAATTAAAGCTATTACTTAATCCGCTATCCTTTTTCTGTGTACTTAAACTAACAGAAACGTAGGCTATGAATGCTAGTACAATCGATGCTACAACAGAGTGCATCCCGAATGGTTGTGGATAATACGTCTCAAAGATAAAGTAAAACACAATCCCTACAACACTCGAAGCAATCGAACCATACTTATTCCCTTTACTCCAGTATAGTCCACCAATAATTGGCCAAATAAATGCTGCTTCTAAACCGCCCATAGAAAACAAATTTAACCAAATAATTAAATCAGGAGGATTCAGTGACATTAATACAACAATAACTCCTAAAATGGTTGTCACACTCATACTTAAACGTCTTATCCCCGATTCAGAAACTTTTGGGTTAATATAATTGATATAAACATCTTTTACAACCGTCGAGCTGACTAAGATCAGTAATGCATTTACTGTAGACATGATTGCCGCCATCGGTGCTGCTAATACAATCCCAGCAAGCCAAGGTGGCAGCACCTCCATAGAAATCAGTGGCATTACGGTATCCCCTACTTCAATCCCAGGTAATATTGGTCTAGCGAATACACCAATTAAATGCATATTTAGCATAATAAAGCCGACAACAAAGGTACTAATTACAATTGCGCGATGAAGTGATCGAGAATTCTTGTAAGACATCGCACGTACAGCAATTTGGGGAAGTGCTACAACCCCTACTCCGACGAGAACCCAAAAGGACGATACATATTGCGGTGTCAAATCTGCGTTCGCACCAAATGGTGTAATTAAGTTTTGGTTCTCAGCTGCTAAATCTGAAATAATTGCAGGAACCCCTCCACCTGCAATTATTACCCCGACTAATAAGATTAGCGTACCAATAAACATGACACTACCTTGAATCGTATCGGTAATTGCAACCGCACGAAAGCCACCAATAATAACATAGATTAAAACAGATGCTGTAAAAATAAACAAAGCTGTTATGTAAGGAAGACCAGTTAACGATTGAATTAAACGTCCCCCGCCAATCCACTGCGCAGACATTGCAGAGAAAAGGAAAATTATAATACTTATTGAGGATAGAATAACTACCCATTTTGATTGATAGCGCTCCTTCAAGAAGTCAACAATCGTAACTGCATTATATTTACGAGTAATGATGGCAAACTTTTTTCCTAAGATCATTAATACAAAGTATCCCGTTGCAACCTGTGTCATCGAAAGCAGGACCCATCCGAGACCTTGATTATAGGCCGCCCCTGGGCCACTGAGGAAACTGCTGGCACTGCCATATGTAGACACTAGCGTCATTGCAAGGACAAATCCGCCTAAGCTTCGACCACCTAAAAAATATTCTTGTAAAAAGGAATCACTCGATTTAACATGCCTCGCAGCCCAAATGCCAACGAAAAATACGATAACTAAAAATAATAGTAAAGGTAAAATTACTTGCCAATTCATTTATCTTCATTCTCCTCATCTTCACCGAATGGGACATCCACGAAAAAAAACTTTACAGCAATGAAAACCAGGATAATCATTACGATAAACCCAACCACACAGCTATAGAAAAACCAGTTTGGCAACCCAAACGTATAAGAATATTCACTAGGATCTTGTCCGCCTAGTCCATATGCAAATCCAAACCACCAAATAAAATTAAAAATAACTAATCCAATACCAATTAAAGCCTCACGATTCGCTATTTTAAAACGATAATCATTTTTATCGATATCTTCTTTCTTCAATGTCATTCCCCCCCTTATAAAGCCATTCTATAGAACGCCCCAATATTTTTTACATAGTATTAATTATAGCAAGTAGGAGATAAATGTACATTATTACTGACTTTTTTATTATGCGAATGGAAATTTTTTATTACTCAGATATTCCAGTCTCTTAATGTTGTTTAGAGCTTTGTTACCTATTTATTATACTTTCTGTTAATATATGAATTAAAACCATTGAAGTAATACTCTTTTGAGTATATAATGAATAGTTACAAGGGGCATTAGCTCAGCTGGGAGAGTGCTTGCATGGCATGCAAGAGGTCAGGGGTTCGATCCCCCTATGCTCCATTAATAAAAGGCGCTTAATCCATAAGGGATTAAGCGCCTTTTCATTTTAGAAATTTGCTTTTTTAAAGTAAATAATAAGTTTCTTTTAATACATCTTTATCACCAGCCAACGTCCTATTGTCGCTAGCACTTGCGTAATCATGAACATTCATCAATTTCTCGTATATTCCGTCTATCTGATTAGCAATGGTTGTCCAGTTGAAAACATTTCGCGCACGTTCAGCTGCCTCCTTACCAAGGCTTTTTGCCAAGAAATTATCACGAGAAAGTAATTTCATCGCTTCAGATAGTTTTACAGAATCCTTTGGTCTAATATGCAGCCCAGAAATGCCATCTGCAACTACATCATTCAGTCCACCTACAGCAGAGGCGATTACTGGTGTTCCACATGCTTGTGCTTCTGCAGCAACCATTCCAAATGATTCATAATAGGAAGGAACAATAACTGCGGTCGAATTATTGAATAGCTCTGCAAGTTCCTCCTGCGTTTTTGGACCTAGAAAATCAACTTTATCCTCTATTCCACTAACTGTTTTTCTTAGTTCATCATTAACTGGCAATTTGGTTACAGGATCAAAATCACTTTCGTCTCCTCCTGCAATAATCAACCTTCCTTTATTATTAAATTGTTTGTTGTATAACCTAAATGCTTCAAGTAATGTAAAAATCCCTTTTGTTTTCTCCAGACGTCCCGCAAATGAGAAAGTTTTGGTAATATGACGTCTTTTCTTTTCATATGGATGGAATACACTGTCAACACCAATTGCAGCAACTGCAACATCTGCTTTTGGATTAGCAAAATTCTCGATTAGTTGTTTTTCATTTTCAGTTGTAGCAATAACTTTGTCTGCTCTTCTAAGAATAGCCTTTTCCGCCTCCATACGCTTTGTTTCCACTTTCCCCGTAGCCTTCTTCTTGGCAGCTGCCAGTGAATGGGATGTGTGAACAATTGGTATGTTATAGCTTCTCTTTACAAATAGAGCTAACAAACCTGACAGCCAGTAGTGGGAATGAATAATGTCATATGTGTGGAGTTGTACTGTATCTTTTAACTCTTGAAAGAATTTGGGGAGAAGATGATACATTTCACTTTTAGCAATGTAGCCTTTGTGGCCTGCAGCGATTCGAAATACTCGGCAGTTCTTTCCGAATACTTCAGTACGAGGGGCTTCTGGGTTACTCCAATGGGTAACTACATCTACATTCACCCCTCTTTTATCAAGAGCCAGAGCAAGCTGTCTTACATAATTATTTTGTCCACCTGACTGTTTACCGCCTAGCTTAGCAAGTGGATCTCCATGATCAGAGATGAATAGTATTTTCTTTCCCATGATGTCGTCCTCTCCTTATTCCTAAAATTTAGTAATTGGTTATTACTCTTTTCCCTCCTATCCTCTTAAATAAACATTAGCAATCGAAACTCTCTATTTAGAAGACGCGTAATCTATTAACTGGTACTATATTTCTACACATATTATATTTTGAATTTTCGGGTGACAATTTCTATCATTTCTGATATGCTTAATTTGTAAGCGATAATTTAATACATATTACTGCTAGGGGAGCCCAAAACTGTGTGGGCTGAGAGGGAAGCATGTATACACTTTCCGACTCTTATGGACCTGATCTGGTTAATACCAGCGGAGGGAAGTAGTCGGATGTTCGATCATATAATGTCCACCTATTCTCAGCTTATCAAGCCAGGTCCAATAAGGATCTGGCTTTTTTGGTCCCTAGTTTAGTATTGGGAGGTATGGAATGAATCGAACTCGTTTGATAACAACGATGGCTGTGCTTACTGCACTTGGAACAATCACAGCTCAACTCGTATGGTTTCCAGCGGGAATTGCCAGAGCATATCCGATGCAACATGCAATCAATGTTGCAGCAGCTGTTACGCTAGGACCAGGACCAGCAGTTATCATTGCATTTTTAATTAGTTTGTTTCGTAATATGCTTGGGCTGGGAACACTATTAGCTTTTCCAGGAAGTATGGTCGGAGCATTTTTTGCAGGTTATCTCTATCGTAAATCGGGGAGGAATGGCTTAGCGGCTGCTATCGGTGAAGGAGTTGGCAGTGGCATTGTTGGCGCACTTTTATCTGTACCGCTTGCTTATCTATTTATGGGAAGTTCCGTTGGCGCGCTTGCCTTTATCCCACCATTTCTCGTAAGCAGTACAACAGGAGCCATCATCGGCTGGTTTATCGTATCCAGGATTAAAACTGTAAACGTAATACGAAATTGATTTATTTTCTGAATCTAGGCTGGCGATAGTTTCTATTAGTAATGCTTAGCTCATTAGGAACTAGTCAATCAGTAGTCTATGTGTGGTCCACAGCGGAAGAAATACAAGCTGACTCCTACAGGAAGGGCCTAGGTGAGACTTCAAAGTGCGACAGCAAAAGAAGGCTTACCAGCCCCCGCGGAAAGCACAGTGTATTTCTGGAGCGACCGCTGCCTAAGAGAAAGCTCTCAACTAAGTTAGTTGTGCACTTTATCTGAATAGCAAAATACAATATGAAATGAATCTTTAATTTATGAAACTACTAGGGGCGCGAATTGTGCTGAGATAAGGAATACTCCTTTGTCCCTTGGAACCTGATCTGGGTAATTCCAGCGAAGGGAAGTAGTCGGGGACATGTTTACCTACTTCCTTCTACCTTCTTTTATTCCCCCTAGTAGCTTCCTAACTAAAAAAACAAGGAGGCTTTCCCATGACATTCACAGATGATCTAAAAAAAGAAAACGAGGATATTTTTCAAATGATTTTTGATCATCCTTTTGTTCAAGGAATTGGCAAAGGAGAACTACCAAAGGAAGCGGTGGAGCACTATATTAAAGCAGACTTTGAATTTCTAAATGCCTTTATTCAAGTTTATAGTCTTGCACTTTCGAAATCTGTTAATCGGGAAGACATGGCTTATTTCCATGAACAGATCCAGTTTACACTGTACGATGAAGTAAAGCCGCATCTAAATTTTTCTGAGTATATCGGGGTTCGTTTTGAGGATCTTCAAGGACACCCGCTTCCCCCTTCTGGAGATCATTACATTAAACATATGCTATATCATGCAAATATGGGCACTTTAGCAGAAACCCTTGGTGCGCTCCTGCCATGTCCATGGACTTATTTGGAAATTGGTCAGAAGTTAATAAACAAGTATCAGCCAACAAAGGAGCATCCTTTCTATAAATGGATGCACTTTTATGCGGAGTCCGGAAAAGAGACCGAGGAAATGCGAAAACGCTTGGATGTCCTTGCTGCCAACTCCCCAGTAGATGAGCAAAATCGGATTAAAGATGCATTCCGTAAAAGCTGTCAGCTTGAGTTAGCATTTTGGGAAATGTCGTTAACATGTGAGACATGGTCTGGAGAATTGGCGGTGATTAAATAATGATGTCCGTCAACACAGCACTAACTATTGCTGGAACAGATCCAAGCGGCGGGGCTGGGATTCAAGCAGATTTGAAAACATTTCAGGAATTAGAAAGCTATGGCATGTCTGTCATTACATCAGTAGTTGCCCAAAATACGACAGGTGTACAAGCGATTCACCATATCCCGCTTAAAATGATTGAGCAGCAGCTTGATGCTGTTATTTCCGATATGCCCATTCATGCAGTTAAGACTGGGATGATTGCAAGTATTGAAATGATGAAATTAATTGCTGAAAAAACCCCAAAAACCGATGCACCATATGTGATGGATCCTGTGATGGTTGCAACAAGCGGGGATACATTAATGGAAGCAAATGCTCGTAATTTTTTGCGTGAGCAGTTGCTTCCTTTAACAGCTTTAGTTACCCCGAATATTCCAGAAGCGGAGTTTTTAATTGGAGAACAGATTGAAACAGTTGAGGATATGATGCAGGCTGCAGCATTAATTGTGGATACATTCGGTGCAGGTGCCGCATTAGTAAAAGGTGGGCATATGACAGGAGATGCCATCGATTTTCTCTATGATGGCAACAAAATTCATACCTTTTCATCAGAAAGAATTGATACGAAGAATACGCATGGAACAGGCTGTACATACTCCGCTGCTATTACTGCCTATTTGAGTAAAGGTTTTTCATTATACGATGCAGTGAAGAAGGCGAAGCATTTTGTTACAGCAGCGATTGCAAACTCCTTTTCCCTTGGTTCAGGTCATGGTCCAACGAATCACTGGGCAACGAGAGCAGAGAAGGTGAGGCTATGAAGGCGAATATTATCAAGAAAGTACGGGAGAAAACCCCACTTATACACCATTTGACGAATCAAGTTGTAATGAATTTCACTGCGAACGGGTTATTATCCTTTGGTGGGGCACCTGTTATGGCAAAGGCAGAAGAAGAGGCCTGGGATATGGCCTCAGCTGCAGATGGCGTTCTAATTAATATTGGTACTGTAAGAGAAGATGAGGTAAAAGCAATGATCCTTGCTGGCAAAGCAGCAAATGAAAGAGACATCCCTGTCGTAGTAGATCCAGTTGGTGTTGCAGCGACAGCCTTTCGAACTGAAGTTGTCAAACGAATTTTGGCAGAAGTAAAGCCTACTGCAATTAAAGGCAATGCTGGTGAGCTTGCACATCTTGTAAACATTCCTTGGCAAACAAAAGGGGTGGAATCGATTGGTGATGGCAATACACAGGAAATTGCGCAAAAAGTTGCGGAGATTTACAGTACTATTTCGGTCGTTACAGGAAAAACCGATTTTATTTGTACTGGTAATCAAATGATTCAAAGTAATACAGGTCATCCCATTCTAGAGAAAGTAACCGGTGCCGGATGTTTACTTGGTTCAATTTTAACTGCTTGTTTAACAACAGATGACTCCATTGAAGAACAGGCATTAACAGCTGTTCAGTTTTATGGATTAGCTGCCGAATACACTGCATCACATAAGCAGGTTCATAGATCAGGGACTTTCATTCCAAGATTTATTGATGCTCTTTCATTAGACGTGAAAGAACTGGAAAGGAGAATATAAATGCCTTTTCCTATCAAGCAAAGCTTACGTAAATACTTTATTATGGGGAGTCAGAACTGCAAACGGAATCCAGTCGAAATACTTGCTGAAGCGACCGAGGCTGGAATTACTGCATTTCAATTTCGTGAAAAAGGAGATGGCTGCCTAGCTGGCGAAGCGAGATTGGAGCTCGGCAAACAGCTCCGTGCAATTTGTAAAAGATCCGATATTCCTTTTATCGTAAATGATGATGTTGAACTTGCAAATATATTAGATGCAGATGGAATTCATGTTGGACAAGATGATTTACCAGTAGAAACACTGCGTAAGATTTTTCCTGACAAATGGATTGGACTTTCTGTATCGAATGCATGCGAGCTGGCAAATAGTCCAATTGATTTGGTTGATTATATTGGTGCAGGACCAATTTTCAATACAACTACAAAGCTGGATGCGAAGACGACTGTTGGTTTAGAATGGATTACAACTTTAAGAAAACAATTTCCGGAGCTTCCCATTGTTGGAATTGGTGGAATCTCAATTGAAAATGCCACTTCTGTGATCAAAGCAGGAGCAGATGGTGTCTCGGTAATCTCTGCAATAACAGCAGCATCCGATATTAAAGAAGCTATTAAATTATTATAATTCAAAAGGGGCAATACACATATAGTATTGCCCCATTATACTCATCTTGCAAACTGTGATAGATAAATTCCTCTTGCAATCTCCACTTCATGATATCTTGCAAACCCAAATTCTTCGTAAAGGGTAATTGCGGGAACATTTTTTGAACCTGTACTGACGAGAATTTTCCTGCCAGTAGCTCGCTGGATTAGCTCTAATAATAGCGACCTTGCAATACCTTGTCTGAAATATTCCGGATCGACAACAAGACGGCAAATATCTACTTCTGATTTTGTTTCTTCATACGAAATAAACCCTACTAGTTGATGCTCAAGAAAAAACCCTTTGAAGTTTTCCTTTGAAGCCATCACCGTTTCGACTGTATCTTTCAACTGCGGAATACCATGGAATCCAATTAAATCTGCTTCTATTTCATATGCAGGGACTTGAATTGCTAGGATTTCTTCCGCAATTTGTTGATCTTTATTGTTTAACGTTTTAATCATTTGTTAACTCTCCTAGATGTGTATCCAGTAAGAATGGTTATTTCTCAGGTGCTAGCCCATTCATCAAAAATTGAATTGTTCTATCGAGCTCTGCTTCCTCATCCCATTGCGCTTCGCCAATTATTAGCAGTTTGGTGATGACATGCCCAAAAACAGTTGAAACAATGATACGAATCGCAGAATCTATTGGCATTTGGCGTATTTGCCCTTTTTCTTGATAATGCTCGATACTTTCCCGGGCACGTACAACCATGTCATTACTAATATGTTCAATAAATTGCTCCTTCAGTTCTGGATGGAAAGGTATTTCTTGAATTAATACGCGAAACATTGTCGTATTTTCGACTACAAATTTGATCCGATTATCAATAAATTCACGAATGAAGTCTTCAAACCTTTCAAAGTTTTTATCGAATATTTTATTTATATCTTTTTTTATCATCGGTGCAACTACTTTAATCATTGGTGAAATGACGGATAGTAGCAGCCCCTTCTTTGATTTAAAATGCTTAAAGATGGTTCCTTCAGCCACATCTGCCTTTTTCGCAATTTCGCTGGTTGAAGTACCTGCAAATCCTTGCTCAGCAAATAATTCAGTTGCAGCATCAAGGATTGCCTTTTGTTTTTCTGTTAATTTTAATTCATTATTCGACATCTTAGACCGCCTCTTATCTCTATTCAATCTAATTATATAAGATTATCCGTTTTTTCTCGACATAGTATGTCTATATTCTTCGATATTTTCTAAGCGCAATGATATTTAAAAACATGAATATTACAGAAAAACCAATCAGGATAAGAATATTAATATAGATTTCATTCCAGCCGTACCCTCTAACCATCACATCCCGTAATGCGTCCGCAGCATAATACAGCGGTGTGAACGGTCCAATCCAGCTTAACCATTCCGAAATCGTTTCTAAATTAAATAGTCCAGAGAAAAAGATCTGTGGAATAACAACTATCGGAATAAATTGAATCATCTGCAGCTCATTATTGGCAAATGAGGAAATCAAAATTCCTAAGGTTAATGCAGTCAGAGCGATTGCCAATGTGATGATGAGCACATAAATAAACACTCCTTCCATCATCATCTCCAGCACATAGATCGCATACCAAGCAATTATGGTGGACTGTATCATTGTGAAAATCCCGAATCCAAACACATACCCAATCACAATTTCCCACTTTCGTAATGGAGTTGATAGCAGCCTTTCAAGTGTACCTGTTGTACGCTCGCGAATAAATGATACCCCTGCGATAAGAAAGACAAAGAAGAACACAAAAAAACCAAGTAATACCGGTCCAAAATAATCAAATGAGCCCATCTCGCTCGTACCATGCAAATAATCCACTTTCAGTTCACTTGCATTTCCATTTTTCTGGAGATTCGCAAATGCTGACTGAATCCATCTCAATGTTGCACTATTTACACTCGGATCACTGCCTTCAAGAAAAATTGCAGGGACTTGCTCGTCTAATACAACATAGCCATCTATTTCTTGATTTTCTAGATCCTCATTTGCTTCCGTTGTATTGCTATACTCGGTTAACTCCACTTCATTCAAATCCATTTGTTCCGTGATCATCTCTGGTACATTAACAAGACCAACTTTAGGAACATAATCATCGCCATCAAATACTAGATATAGCATTGTAAGTACAAGAATTGGCGCAAAAATAAGTAATGCGAGTGTTCGTTTATCTCGAATAATTTGTTTTAATATCCTAATTGTCAGTGCAGTAATTCTCATCTTAAGCACCTCCATAGATAAGAAAAGCCTCTTCAATTGTCTCTGTATTGGTTTCCTTCTTTAATTCCTCCGGTGTGCCAACTGCAATCATTATTCCATCACGCATCAATCCTAAACGACCACACTTCTCCGCTTCATCCATTACGTGCGTGGTAATAATTATTGTCGTCCCTTTTCTATTTAGTTCATAAAATGCTTCCCATATACTTTTCCTTAATACAGGATCAATGCCAACGGTCGGTTCATCCAGTATTAACATTTCTGGTTCATGCAGAAGTGCAATTGCGAGCGACAGCCTCCGCTTCATTCCACCAGAATAATTCGTTACAGGCTTATGAAGATGATCAGTGAGATTTACAATCTGCATCACTTCAATAATTCTCTGTTTCTGCTTTTTCCCTTTTAATCCATAAAGACTAGCAAAAAACTGTAGATTCTCGTTTGCTGTTAAATCCAAGTACAAGGCGTCTGCTTGTGCCATATACCCTACTCTCTCCATTAGTTTCAGAGATGGCATCTTCTCTTGAAAAAGAAAATTCTCTCCAGAGGTCGGCACATCAAGTCCAGCTAATTCCTTTACCAGTGTTGATTTCCCAGCACCTGATGGTCCTAGAAGGCCAAATATTTCACCCTCGTTGATTTCTAGATTAATATTTTTTAATACTTCATGTTTGCCAAATTGCTTTGACACCTCGCGAATCGATATACAAGCATTTTCATTTCCCATCTAAATTCACCTCTCTACGTTAGTGAGTAAGTACTCACTATAGTATAATCTCCTTTTAGATGTATGTAAAGTGAGTAATCACTTTTTAATTTAATTTACTTATTACTATCAAAGTTGCTCACCAAATTTTACTGTCGAGTATATCGGCGTGATTCCTGTTCATATCGGCGGATTTCTGGAATATATCGGCATGTTCGGCCCATTTACTGGTGCTTTTCCGTATATATCGGCATTCTCTAGTCTTATACTAAATGCACATCAATAAATTTATTTAAAAATTCGCTTGACCTTTACGCAGCGTAAACCTTTATCATTATTAATGTCAGGAGGGACACGAATGGAATATACGGTTAATAAGCTAGCACAGCTATCGGGTGTGAGTGGGAGAACGCTTCGTTATTATGATCAGATTGGATTATTGAAGCCGGCAAGTATTAATTCATCTGGTTATCGCATTTACGGTCAGAAAGAGGTTGATCTGCTTCAGCAGATTTTATTCTACCGCGAATTGGAAATTGGGCTCGAAGAAATTATGAATATCATACAAGACCCACATTTTAATCAAACCCAAGCTCTAAAAGCCCATTATAAAAAACTGATGCAGAAAAGAGTCCATCTTGACAATCTTATGGCTACAGTTGAAAAAACGATTGCGAGTAAAGAAGGAGGAATAACAATGGAGGATAAAGAAAAGTTCGTAGCATTTAAAGAGAAAATGATTGATGAGAACGAACAAAAATATGGAGAAGAAATTCGTGACAAATATGGAAAAGATACTGTTGAGGCTAGTAATGCCAAAATGAGAGGAATGTCGGAAGAAGACTTTCAAGCAATGAACAAATTGGGAGAAGAAATTTTTTCCTTACTTGAAAAGGCATATGCTACTGGAGATCCAGCTTCAGATTTAGCTCAAGAGCTTGCAGTAAAACATAAAGAATGGCTTATGTACTCATGGCCAAGTTATTCTAAGGAAGCACATGCAGGTCTTGCAGAAATGTACGTTGCTGACAAACGATTTACTGCTTATTATGACAAGCAGGTTGAGGGCGGCACTAAATTTTTACGAGATGCCATCCTGATATATTTAGGAATGAAATAATTTAGGGGATTAAAAATAGGAGTAGAGAGAAGCGATACTTTCACTTCTCTCTACTCCTATTTTTATGTTTTTAAAACTACCTTTCCATCCTTCCCTTATAAACAAAATAATACATACTAAGTGGCCACCAAAGCACTGCAAATATTGGATATATTGCCCATATCGTATTTGGTGAGGATACGGCATTCACAAGTATAAAAAAGCCACTAATAAACAAACTCGCATGGATAGAATACTGAAAATAGCTTTTTCTCGCCAAATGATAAATCGTTAATGGCCACCACAACACAGCAAATGCTGGAAATATTGCCCATGGATAGCCTGGCTCAAGGAAGATGTTTAACATTAAATAATAGATAATAATAATTGCACTTCCAACGAGGGAAACAATAATGTTCCCTGCACGTTTTCCTAATAGCATCAATATTGGCCAACATAGGATCGGAAATACCGCATATAATGCCCATGGATAGCCTGGTGTATTCAGATAATTCTCCAGGGTAAGAAAAATAATAACAAGTAAGCTGCATAAAACAGCAAAAAGCTTGTAATACTTATTTTTCATACAATATATGCCAACCGGCCATAGCAGCAGTCCAATAGAAGGATAAATAAACCAAATATGTTCTGAAGCCGTTAATAAATTTACAATGATTAAAAAGGCAATTGCCATGAAACTTCCGGCTATCGCAAAACCAACCCCATATCTTTTCATATTATCTCTCCTTAATTCGCTCGTTTCCAAATGAAATACATTGCTAACGGCCACCATAATACGGCAAATGTCGGGTACACAAACCAGATTACATCAGGAGTGTAATAAAAGTTGATGAAGACAAATAAAGCGATGATGATTGCACTCCCCCAGATAGAGAACCCTAAATTTAATTTGGAATTGTTCTTACTGACCGGCTGCTTTCCCCCAAGTTCATTTTTTAAATCTTCAATATCACCAAACTCTACAATCGCTTTATTTATAGCATCCTCCTCAGCTTTCCCTTGCTCCATAAGGTCCCGCACTTTTTCCTCTAAGTTCTCCAATACTTCCTCCTGGATAGCTGTTTTCTGCTCACTATCTGGAATCCCCATAAATAATTGATTAACATGATCCTTTAACTGTTTCAATCCAATCCCTCCATAAATAGGTCAATTATATTCTTTGTTACTTTCCATTCCGCAACAGATTCTTTTAAATAGGCTTTACCAAGTGTCGTTATGCTGTAATACTTTCTCTTCCCTCCTTTTGATACACCACCGGAATAAGATTCCAGTAATTCTTTTTTCTCCAGTCGTTGAAAAACAGCATATAATGTTGCCTCTTTAATTTGGAAACAATCATCTGTGCGCAAACTTATTTCTTTTGAAATTTCATAGCCATAACGATCTTTTTCTAAGATGAGACGTAAGATAATCGCATCCAAATGCCCTCTAATAATATCGCTTCTTATCATATTGCCACGTCCTTATTTCATTAATACTCTATCTGACAGAGTAATTATATCTCAAATTACTCTACCTGTCAAAGTAATTTTAAGCAAAAATATAAACCAGATCCATTTCAAATAATTTATCTGAAATAGAGCTGGTTTTGTCGAATCTATCGTCTTAATCGTTTCCTTGAAATTCTAACTTTTCTTCCGGCTTAGCGCGGTACACAAAGAAGGCTAATATAACGGCAACGATAGACAAAATAAACGAGATGAGATAAACAAGCTCAACACCAGAAACCATTGCCACGTTGATGTTAGCGATGTTTGTCGGGTCATCCGAAAGCTGCAGGATATTTCTTTGTTTTGCGTTCATGATACTAATGAAAACAGATACACCAACTGCCCCTGCAACAGGCTGTAAGGTTGACATGATCGCTGTCCCATGTGGATACAATCGTTTCGGTAATTGGTTCAATCCATTGGTTTCTGCTGGCATCATAATTGCAGAGACAGACAGCATTAATAGAATATAACCAACGACAACTACCCATAATGGAGTTGTCAAACTTAATCTGCTCATCAAAAACATTGTGCCACTGAGAACAATTGTAGCAGGAATCATTAACACTCTTGGCCCGTATTTATCAAAGAGTCCGCCCATGAAAGGTGACATCACACCATTTAAAATGCTGCCTGGAAGCAGGACCAAACCTGCAGTGGCGGCCGCTAATGCTAAAGGTCCCTGCATGTAAATAGGCAAAATAATCTCTGAAGCGAACATCGCCATGATAATGATTAAGAACATTAGCATCCCATGAGTAAACATCGGGTAGCGAAATACACGTAAATCCATAATTGGTTCATCCAATTTCAATTGTCTTATAACGAATAGAACCACACTAATGACACCAATAATAATGATAGAATATACTTTTGGATTTAGGAATCCTGCCTCACTTTCTCCCGCTGAACTAAAGCCATACACAATTGCTCCAAAGCCAATCGACGAGAATACAAGCGATAATACATCAACTTTAGGCTTTGTTACTTCTGAAACATTCACTAAATATTTTAGTGCAAATAGAATTGAGAACAATGCAAAAGGAATTACTGTGATGAACAGATAACGCCATCCCAAATATTCAACGATTACGCCAGATAATGTTGGTCCAATTGCAGGTGCAAACATAATTACAAGGCCAACAAGACCCATTACCTTTCCTCGTTTGCTTGGTGGGAAGATTAATAAAAACACATTAAAAATGATTGGCATAAGTATTCCAGTCCCCGCTGCTTGTATGAAACGACCAACTAGCAAAATTGGGAAAGTAGGTGCAATTGCACTTATCGTTGTGCCAATTACAAAAATAATCATCGTACCTAAAAACAATTGCCTAGTCGTAAACCACTGCATTAATAACGCCGAGGCTGGGATAACAATTCCCATTACTAGCATAAATCCAGTTGCCATCCACTGTACTGTTGTAATGGAAACGTGAAACTCCTCCATCAAAGTTGTTAGTGCAATGTTTAGCAAAGTCTCGTTTAATATCGCAAAGAAAGCCCCAATAATTAATGAAATCATAATCGGTGCAACTTTTACATTCGGATCATCAGCCAAGTATTCATACTTCTTGGGCTTATTATTGTCACTCATAAGGGTAAACTCCTTTCAATCAATAAATTAAGTCCGTAAATAAAATGAAATTTTTTAGCAGCTAAGGTTGGTAACCAGGAACATGCCAACTCCAGCTTCCTAATAAATAGCATGATAATGATAGCACGCACCCAAAATGACAACAAGTGAATTATTATGATTGGAATATTTTTTTTAATTTACTTGCCAAACAGCCCTTCCCCAATATCGCCCATTCTCAAAAAATCAATCCCAATTTGGACCTTTATCCCATATATTGAATGGAACGATCTTGATAAGGGAGGAAATAAAAAATGGATTATTATCAACCACCATATAGTGATGAGGATGAGAGGTCTATTAACATACCTGGTTTCCCAGGAGGACCAGAGCAAGGGTTTCCTGGGCAGCCTGGTGGATTCCCGGGCGGAGGGTTTCCAGGCGGAGGATTCCCTGGACAGCCTGGTGGATTCCCAGGGCAACCAGGTGGCGGACAGCCTGGTGGATTTCCTGGGCAACCTGGTGGCGGACAGCCTGGTGGATTTCCTGGGCAACCTGGTGGCGGGCAGCAATCTGGCGGGGCACCAACGACTCCACCACCGAACTTTACGCCTCAACAGTCACAATTTCAAACATTCGCTGTAGATCCCGGCGGAATTCGTGGATGCCTATTCCGTTTCACCTATATTTGGTTAAGAAGAGACGCCTTCTGGTTCTACCCAACCTTTGTTGGCAGGACATCTGTTGCTGGGTTTAGATGGAATGGCTTTAGATGGGTATACTTCGGGATTGATTTGAACCAGATCCAATCATTTCAATGTTTTTAATGAAGTGATATAAGGCCATCCAAACAACCTCCCTCCCCTCCTCATAATTTATTAGGAAGGGAGGGATTAATTATGAATCAATTAGCATTACTCTTTTTAGCAGCGGTTCTCGCTGGATTTGCGCTTATTATTGTAGCAGACCTTGCTGCATCCTTTATTACTTCTGCAGCTGTTGTTAACTTTTTGATTGCTGTTGGGGCAATAGCTGTCATTGTTTTTGCATTGGCGATTATTTACCTAGCCCTCAAATCACTTTTCAATAATGTTGCAAAATAGATCAAATTTATAAGTTTAGATTTTATCTATCGGCACAGCCTTTGCTCCACTTTTGTGAATTATTTTCCGCCACCGACAGAACTACAAATAGCAGGCACTTTGGGTTTTCATGTTTAAAAAGGCTATCATCCTTTAAATGGATGATAGCCTCGTTTTAATCTACTATTTTTTCTATTTTTGCTCTAGCTTCTCGTTTGCTAACAAGTCCTTGCTCTGCTGCCATTACTTTTGCAATCTGCAGCGCATTCCATAATGGCGGCAATATTAAGAATGATACTGGGACGGCTGTGATAATAATTGAATTCTGAATCGAGGTAATACTATCTTCCCCAATCGTCAGAATTGCTACAGTTGTAGCTCCAAAGATTACTGCCCAGAAAACACGTAACCAGCGTTTTGGATTATCATTCCCCTCAATTGAAGCTGCAATCGAATATGCCATTGTATCCGCAGTTGTTGCGACAAAGATAATCGAAGCAAGTAAGAAACCGAAGCCCATCAACATACCCATTGGTAATTGATCTGTAATCGCCATTACAGCTGCAGGCATTCCAGCCTCATTTAACGCAGTTGAGACTGAGCCTGGATGTTCCGCTTCGAAAAACACACCAGTACCACCAACAATCGAGAACCAGAAGTTAGTCACAATTGGGGCAACGATAGAAACCGTAAGCACTAATTCACGAATCGTTCGCCCCCTAGAAATTCTACTAATAAATATAATTAACATTGGGGCATAACCGATAAACCAACCCCAGAAGAATATAGTCCAAGACGCAAGCCACCCTTCTTCCCCACGATACATATTCATTTGGAAGAAGTTCTGTAAATGGAAACCTGTGCCACCGATAAATGCATCAATAATGAACATTGTCGGACCAATAACCATCACAATAATTGCTAATAGAATGGTAAATTGCACATTCCATTTACTTAAATGATAAATCCCTTTATCGACTCCTGTAGCAGCTGAAATCCCAGCAACAACGATAAGTCCAACGACTACGATAATACTTACAGTCAATGTGTTAGGAACATCAAATAAATGATTTAAACCATATGATATTTGTAAACCTAAGAAACCTAAAGGCCCTAAAGTACCAGCAACCGTTGCAATTATTGAAAATATATCTGCTGAAGCACCAATAACACTATTTTTATATATTTTTTCACCAAAGATCGGATATAATAATCCTCTTGGCTTCAGCGGTAAGCCTTTTTGATAATGCACATACATCATAACAATAACGGCTAGAGTCCCGAGTATCGCCCATGCGGTAAAGCCCCAATGCATAAATGACTGTGCAAATGCTGCATTGCTATTGTTAAACTCTCCACCACCGAATAATGGTGGGGTACTCATGTAATGATACATTGGCTCAGCAGCAGCCCAAAACACACCACCACTTGCCAGCAATGTAACTACAATCATAGAAACCCAGCCGAAATAACTGTATTGTGGCTTATCTTGCTTCCCTAATTTTACTTTTCCGTACTTTGAAACAGCAAGCCCTAGCCCAATAAAAAAGTTCGCTAGCAATAATACTTGCCAATATGCTCCAAATAGATCTGAGGAATAAGCAAATAAGGTATCAACTGCATTTCCTACCATTTTATTATCATAAAATGAAATTAATACAAAGAGAATCAAGAATCCTCCACTTACAATAAATACTGGCCAATCTAATTTCTTTCCTTTTTCAGAATCCACGTGTTTCCTCCTAATTTATTAGGAACAAGTGTCTAAAATATAATTGTTGCATTTTGTCATTAAAGACCGTTGGATGGACTTGATTACTCCATTTTTTTAGAAAGTAACCAACGACGAAAATCCACCAACTTGCTCAATTTTTTAACATAGTTTTCAATTATAGCGTTACTTGATAAAATAGTCAAAGCCCAATTTCTTTTAAAGAAACTCATCTTCATAAGATTTGGGGGAGAATTTCAAAAGCTTAGGACAAATATTCTATTACCCAATCTTCATTTAACGTAAACGTCTTTTTTAAATAATTTCACAAATGACCATACAGAAACATAATCTTAAAAGAGAATAGACCATACTTTTTCGCAGTTAAAAAATCCCAATACATTCAATCATTTAATTGATTAAATTTATTGGGATCAGTTAAATCTCTTATATATATTATGTATTACAAACCGATTTTTAATCATTTCAATGTCATTTCAATATTAAAGTGAATAATATTAATCGTTTTCTCTACTTATTGATTGTCACATAGCTAGACAGTGCGTGTCTCAATGTATTATATTTTTCGATTCGGTTAAAATTAACGCCAAGGCTAACCATGGTCTGCGAAACTTCAGGGCGAATTCCGGATAAGATTGTTTTTATTCCCACAAGCTCTAAGGTATCGACAATCTTAAATAGATTATTAGCTATTAATGTATCAATGATCATTGCGCCTGATAAATCAATGAAAAGATATTCTAATTCTTGGGCTGTGGCCTCTTGTAAAACCGTTCTCATCAAAAGCTCAGAACGCTTTTCAGTCATTTCACCAACAATTGGTAAAACTGCAAACCCATCAATTATCGGAACAACAGGTGCAGACAGTCTAAGTAACTCTTCCTCTTGCCTTTCAAACGATTCCTTAAATGACTTATTATGCATCGTGCTAACTGCGTATATAATACGATCAAAAACCGGATTGAAAACATCTGAAATCGCAAGCACAGTATCAATCGATAACTCTGATACTAGTACAATGCTTCGTATCTTTTGCCAAAACAAACGGCGCACATCTGTAATTTGCTCAATTGCAGTATCCAATTTCATATCATTTTTAAGCGTCATTTTCCCAATTTTTACTCCAAGTAATTCAGCAGGTCCGATAAATTCCTTGGATTCTAGACCTTGACTAACAAGCTCAACCAATTCATCAATTACTACATTTAATTCTATGGTATCTTGATAATATGACTTGACTTCATCATAGATTTCGATGTTTATTTCTCTCAGTTTATTAACGACTATATTATGTTTTTTTTCAGAGTCCCCTTTGTGCTCCAAATCCCATCCCCCACTCACTGTTATATATTAATTCCTACCATAATGTATATTGTTAGCGAATGAATATACTAATTTAACAAGATTAGTTAGGCTACCGTTTTAGTAATGTTTATTTATTTAAAATTTTATCAACTGTATCTTCAACCTCTGCACGAGACATTTTCTCTTCTCCACTCTTTAATGATTTTAATGTTTTCTTGGCTAATGCAAGTGGAATTTTACAAAATAGTATAATGTTTCTAGTATCAATTGATTTAATGTATTTATCAGCCATTTCTAAATTCGCTGTTGCGTATTCGAACATATCATTTCTTGTCCAGCCATCTGGTAAAAACTTCACGCCCCGCTCAGCATCTTCATCCTGATTACGCAGCATATTTACTGCTTGTAATCCTCTTCCATAGCCAATTGCTAAATCATGATCTGTCTCTGTGTTGTCATACCATTTCCATATATCAGATAACATAACCCCTACTAAGCCTGCTACATAATAGGTATACTCATCCAAATCCTCTTTTGTTTTAACGACCCAGTTCTTTTCTACCCATTTTGCCATTCCCTTCGCCATAATACTTGTTGATTCTTTCACCTTGTCACGAATCGCTTCCGGACAAACGGCTAACCAGTCACCTAGCCTTAATGTCACTTCAGGTAACTGTGATTCGTATGGCTTTAATAATTGAACATATGCTTCTACATCGAATGGCTTTTTCAAAAGTTCTGCTGTTGTAAGCAACAGACGTTGCTTTACATCGGGATCCAATGTTTCATGGTCTTCAATCTCGTCAATTGCTCGCATACATAGATATGCTGAACCTACAGTGTTTTTTAGGGTAGGATTTAATATATTTATCGGAATGAAGAACGTTCTGCTTGTTTGCTTAAGCACACGCATTGCATCCTTATGAAGTTTCGTATTGTTACTCACTTATTTTCCCTCTTTCCAAAGTTCTTAAGGTAACTCAATTATAGCAAATTTCAACATTATTTTCCTCTTTGTAAAGATAATCCTGATTCTTTAACGATTATCTACGTTCTTCACGCAGATTAGCCCTTCTCTACAATTTCCTTTGTTAATTCTGTTTTCTAAAAGGCGATTACTTTTTAATTAATTAATGATGTTTCGTAGTCGATATAAACTGTTAACTAGAAAAAATTGTGATTTCAAATTTGAATGGCGGTTCTATTTACAAGAGGCTCCATTCCTTGCAATCAATTACGATCATTAATAGGTTTGCATCTTTAGTTACTTCACAGTCCCCAGCGGAAGAAATACACGAAGACTCTTCGAAAATAAAAAGCAATTTGTCTGATTGCGATGCAATGCTGCCGAAGCCTTCCTTGTCCTGCGGGAAGAGGAGCCTAAATGAGACTCTGAAGTGCGTCAGCGCAAGTTGGCTCACCAGCTCCCCTAACGTGCGCGAAGTGTATTTCTGGAGCGACTGATCCGAGAGCCCTTGCCACATTAAACTAGTTCGCAGATTATCTAAAATACGAATAAGCCCATTTTTATTATGCCTTGAATTCTGGATTGAATAAGCTTAATATGGTAAAGGTATTATAGGTATCTAAATGAAGAAAGGCGTCATAATATGGATAAACGCGTATATTTATTAACAATTGTTTCTTTTGTAGTAGGAATGGTTGAATTGATTATTGGGGGAATTCTGGATTTAGTTGCGACTGATTTAGATGTTAGTCTAGGACAAGCCGGATTATTAATTACCATTTTTTCACTTACATTCGCTATATCAGCACCGATTTTGTCATTTTTAACGGCAAAGGTAGAGAGAAAAAAATTAACATTAATCACGCTATTTATTTTTTTCCTAGGTAATCTTGTCGCCGTTTTTAGCCCCTCCTATACAATTCTATTCACCTCCAGGATGATTTCAGCTGCAAGTAGTTCCCTGCTCATAGTCTTATGTGTTGTCATGGCTGCAAATATTGTTGAACACAAATATCGTGGACGTGCAATTGGGATTGTAAATATGGGGGTTAGTGGTTCTCTTGTCTTAGGAGTTCCAATCGGGTTAATGCTCGGAAATACATTTGGTTGGCGCGCACCTTTTGCAATGATTGCGATTTTGAGTCTATTTTCGATTACAGCAATATTCCTGTTTATGGGTAAAATAGCTCCTACCGAACAAATTTCAATTAAAAAACAAATCGGATCACTTAAAAATGTTGTCGTGTTATTTGCACAGTCTACTACATTTATTATGCTCGCTGGTCATACAGTACTCTATGCTTATTTAACACCATTTGTAAAATCCACAATGGGGCTTGATGGAACATGGGTAAGTATCATTTACTTTGTATTCGGAATCGCCGCAGTAAGTGGAGGATTTATTGGTGGAACATTCGCCGATCGATTTGGGGCAAAGCCTGCGATTCTCTCTGTTGTCTTACTATTCGGCATAGCGATTTTTGCAATTCCATACACAACTTTCTCACTTCCACTATTTATCATAATCATGATTATTTGGGGTATGATGAGTTGGGCACTCACACCACCAATGCAAAGCTATTTAATGCAAGCTGCGCCTGAGACTTCGAACATTCAAATTAGTTTAAATAACTCAGCAGTACACTTGGGTATTGCCTTCGGTTCCTCGGTCGGTGGAATTGTTATTGAACAAGCTTCGGTTGAACAAAATCCAACAATTGGCGGACTATTTGTTATCGTCGCTTTGATAACTGCACTTATTTCTATCACGTCATACAATAAGCGTGAAAGAAACGCGCCTAGCTAAAAGTTTTATGAAAATAGGAGACTGTCTTAAACGCCATGAATTTCAGCCTTGGATAAGACGGTCTCTTTTTGATTATAGACAATTTTTCAGTTTTTTTGTATAAAATGCTTCATCATCAAGATTCTTCAGCAAATGATAGCCCCTTTGCATCTAAGGCAATCCGAAGTTGCTCTATTGCTTTTGGCCCCATCCCATGTAACTTCAATAACTCTGATTCGCGGAGCTTTGCAACTTGCTCCAGTCGTGAAATCCCAGCACTTTCAAGCGCTCTTACAGCTGGTTTTGCTAACTTTTCGGGTAGATTACTTTCTTCGTTATGCTTTATTAGTTTCATACCTTCTTATCTCCTTTTAAATCAATAAATGACCTCTTCTTATTTTTAACGTTTTTGCTACTATCATAATAACAAATAAATATTTAATAAAAAAACAACTTTCACTATCTTGCAAAACACTATACTGTATTGTAAGATAGATTTATAATCTTTGTTTTGAGGTGAATAACTTGTCTACATCTAGTCAAATGCTTAAAGGGTTGCTTGATGGGAGTTTACTTGCACTAATTGCGAAGGGGGAAACCTATGGATATGAAATCATCGAAAAGCTGCAGAAGCATGAATTCGCTGTAGTGAGTGAGGGCAGTATTTATCCAGTACTAATGCGTTTGCAGAAACACAATCTTGTGGCAACAGAGCTTAGAAAATCTCCAAACGGACCGAAAAGGAAATATTACACAATCACTGCAGAGGGGGAAAAGGAGCTCCAGCTTTTCAAGGAACAATGGCGGCAATTATCTTTCGGAATGAATTCTATATTGGGTGAAGGAGATGAACAAAATGCTAAATCAGAAATCTGAGCAATTTATCATTGAATTACGCATGTACTTAATGTCAAAGGGAAAAAATGATCAGCAAATTGATGACATTATCGAGGAGCTCAGCGATCATTTACAAGAAGCTGAGGCAAAAGGAAAAAGCGTCGAAGATATCACAGGAGGTAGTCCAAGAAAATATATGAAAATGATTGGGAAAGAAATGGGCTTTGATTTCGGTCAATTTGCAGGTTTAGTACCGCTCGTTACCTTCCTATTGCTTGCATATTTCAGTATAGGACCTGCTATTAGAGGGACAATTTCACTGTCAAAAACAGGGGTATGGATTGGACTAGGAATGGTGATTTTATCCTTTATCATTTACGGATTCTTTCTTGTTAACGTACTTCCAAAAATATTTCATTCGAAAAGTTTTTATATTGTCGGTATTGCCCTTCAGCTAGTACTAACAGGAGTATTTGTGGTCATTCTACTATTAGAAATGAAACTAGATACAGAACCTTTCTTTATTGCAACACCACTGCAAAATAACTTGATTTTAATTGCAGACATCATCATTTTTATCGCTGCGGCTATTTACACAAAGACATGGTTTACAATTTATCTACCAATCATTATGGCTATAGGTCCGATAGCGACTAGATTTATCCCGGACAGCATCAATAAAAATCCCACTTATATTGCAATTACAATTGCAATTTTGATTATCGTTTCGATTGGATTATTGGTATTTTTTATTCGAAAGGGAAAAAGAGAGAAACAGTCGGCGATTCATTAAACATCAGCGAACAGGAGGAAAGTATCATGACAAGAAAGCTATATTATGAATCTGCATATGAGAAAGTATGGAAAGCAACAATCAACGATTCAATAGAAAGAGATGGGAAATATTTCGTCATTCTCGAGGAAACTGCTTTCTATCCTCATGGTGGCGGACAGCCCTGTGACTTAGGCACTATCGGTGGAATCCTGGTTTTGGATGTTTTTTTAGAGGACGGTGAAGTTGTTCACCAGGTTGAACGGTTGCCTGAAACGGTTAGAGTGACCTGTGAGCTTGATTGGGCCAGACGATTTGATCATATGCAGCATCATAGTGGCCAGCATTTATTATCTTCTGTCTTTCGAGATCTGCTGCAAGCGCAAACGGTTAGTTTTCATCTTGGAACAGAGGATGTGACAATAGACATTGGTCTATCCGAGTTTACTAATGGACAGCTCAAGATAGTTGAGCAAGTAGTAAATAAACACATCTATCTGAACTTAGAAATTTCTAGTTATTTTGTAAGCAACGAACAACTTATGAGTATTCCAGTAGTTAAAATGCCAAAGGTAACAGAAAACATTCGCATCGTCGAAATCAAGGGTGTGGAATACAATGCATGCGGCGGTACACATGTGGCACGAACTGGGCAAATTGGCATCATTAAATTACTCAAAGCTGAGAAACTAAAAAATGCAACAAGAATTCATTTTAAATGCGGCAATCGTGCATTGGCTGATTTTCATGAAAGTCTTGAAATTCTCAATACCCTTTCAGAAAAGTTCAATACCGGTCGAAAAGATATTCTTGACCGTTTTGACAAATGGGAACAAGGATACAAGCAAGTTCAGACAGAGCTTGCTAGCATTAAAGAGGAGAATGAAGCTTATTTAGCTAAAGAGCTGATTTCAAGTATGGAAGGGAAATTTTTATCACATGTTTTTCCAGATAAATCACTGAAGGATATGCAGCGCTTGGCTGCAAAGATTGTCGCCGAGCAAGCGATTATCGTATTATTTGCCAGTATAGCTGAAAATAAAGTCCTGCTTTATCATAGTGGCTCCGAAAACCTCTCATGCGGGAATTTTTTCAAGGAGCATCTCCCAGCTTTTAATGGAGAAGGCGGAGGAAATGATCAATCAGCACAAGCAGGATTTACCTCCGGTGAGGATGCAGTACGATTCTATGAGTTTATTAGAAACGAAGCATAAAAAAGTATAGCAGGAGGTGCTAACTAAGGCGACCCTGCTGTACTTTTTCCATTTCAATAATTACCTAGCGTTAGACTTTCTCTTAGAGGAAAGATCTATGAGGGATTTATGGATTTGCAGTTTCTCCCGCCCATTATACTTGAGTTACCGCCAAGTATAATGGGAAGTGGATGTTTAAGGGATATTGATGTTTCCATTTATAAATCCGAACCTATTGCAGTTTCAATAACACGGAAGATATTCTTTTCTTTCAGGATATGCTGCAAACGGAACATAATCGTATTGTATGCCTCATTTTTGTAAACGGTTAAAATATGTTCATGCATTTTAAACCCAAGAAAGAATTGATCTACTTTTTTCTTTACATAACGTGTTATTTGCTCTTCATAAAATAATTTTCTTTTCTTGATTTTCTTTTCTACATCTTTTGTAATTGTAAAGACAAATTCCAGGACAGTAAATTCAAAATCACCACAGTACGCTGCAATTGTCATCATAATGACCTCCTTCTATTTTTAAGATTTTAATAAGGATAATATAAGATTAATATGCTTGATCTCGGGGAGTTGTTTAAAGAGGGAAGAGTAGGGGCAAAGAGGTTAAATACATTTACTTTTGAGCCACCCTACTTTTTACCTTTTTTCTCTTTATATGATTCAAGCAATAATTTAATCGCATTATCTAGTAACTTACTAATTGGAACCTGAGTTGTCTTTGAAAGTTCTTGCATTTTATTCCACAGATCCTTGTCGACCGCGTTAGATATACGCGTTCTGTTCTTCAGCTTGCTCATACATGCACCTCCAGGCTATCCAGTTTAACATAGTTGTAAACTGCTTGCAACTGCATGCAAGTAACATCAATAGATTTTTAGAAAACTTGGTTGTTACCAATCCATTACGTGACAACCTTAGTTGCACTTATGTAGGGAGAAAGTTTCCCGTCCAAGTCTCTTAGCATATTTTGATTGGTTAGGTAAAAATTTGCTTAATATTTATTCTATGCCACTACTTCAATAATGATTCCTCTTTTTTACATAAGCCATTAAATAGAAGGGAGAAGTAACTAATAAGAGATACGAACAAAACACACACGGCTTCAACTTAGCCCCTTGTGTGTTTTGTTCTTAAATAATAAAACAATATATATAATCAATGGAATTATTAAACACATTGAACCACTTACCAAGAAGGTAAAAAAGAATGATTTCCCACCAATTGTATGAGCGTTTATTAAGGAGCTACTTAAAAGAAACAATAGAATTCCTAAAATAAAAGTATATCTAATAAATCTTCTTGATTTTCTAAAAATAAAATAACCAATCAAAACCAGTAAATATATTCCACATAATGTCATAATTATAGGGAAAGTTGGAGAATATTTAGCAGCAAACACAAAGTGATCAAGAACTACTATGTCACCAGCATTAGTTACTTCTCCATTTATTAATTTGGAAAAAGGAGTCGAATACTCCCATTCAAATATATGATAGAAAATTCCGCTCCCTTCATACAAAGCAGCTAATGTAGAGAGCAGAAAAATAGTTATAGCCAACCCAACCTGGAGCCAAAAAATAAACATATGCATTCTCCCTTAATAAAGATTCTTAGTGGGAAATAAATTATGATAATTCCGATAAGAATTATGAGTCTATTTATGTAAATATAATTGCTAGTATTTATATATTACCTCAATTTTCATTGTTTTTATACTATTCCGCTTAAAGATTAATACAATACATGCTGTTCTACGTGCAATCCCTCAAAAATTGCCTAAGCACTCCTACTTGCTATTTATTGAGCATTTAGCTTATTAATGACATTACCACCTCATGCAATTCTACTGTTATATCATTCAATTCTTTTGAAACAGTTGTGGATCGATTGTTAAGCTCTTTAATAGAAATGAATCCTACGTCATTATGTATTTCTTTCATTTTAGATAATAATCTTACAGTGTGGATACTGCCAATTAGTTATCCTTCTTATCGCTAAAATTAGTTGCTTCGTATTTCTTTGAAATACGAAGCATGAAGTCAGTAAGTCATCGATACCTTTGCCTATTCTGATTACGGAAGATAAGCAGCATTAATAATCCCACACCTAATCCAATTGCTCCACCTATTTCTATAGAATTAAATAATAACCCCAATCCCATTCCTATAATCAAACAAATACCAAAGATAAAACCAATAATCGCATCATTCACCTTGCCACCCCCATTTTTACAAGGACTCTTTATTAATTTATTCCCTTAGGCGATTTTGGTTCGTTTATAAAGTGAACTTTCGTTATATATTTTCAGATAAATATGTTCCAATTTTTCTGAGTTAATTGAAATTGCTCGAAAGTTCTCTATTGCTATACGTTAATATTCGTGTTTAAATGTATTAAATATTAAAATATTTATAGCAAATAATTTATGAGGTGATATTGTGGGAAACAATGTATCTATCGGTCTATTAGGATTAGGTGTAGTTGGTTCTGGCGTTATAAAGCTAGTTGAAGAACATCAAGAGAAACTCGTCCATCAACTCGGATGTGACGTTCAAGTAAAAAGTGTATTGGTTCGCGACTTGGATAAAACGCGTGGAGTTGCGATTGATCGAACGTTCCTCACCACTAACCCCGATGATGTTTTAAATGATCCGGAAATTGATATTGTTGTAGAAGTTATGGGTGGTATTGATCTCGCCCGCGAATATATTTTGAAGGCTTTTGCTGCCAAGAAACATGTTGTAACAGCTAATAAGGATCTCGTTGCCTTGCACGGTATAGAACTTCAAGAGGTTGCGAGCAAGAATAAGTGCGATTTCTATTATGAAGCTAGTGTTGCAGGTGGTATTCCCATATTGAGAGGAATAGTCGATGGACTCGCATCAGACCGAATTCAGCAAGTTATGGGGATTGTTAATGGTACTACCAACTATATTTTAACAAAAATGAATACTGAGGGACTAAGCTACGAAACAGCCCTAAAGCAAGCACAGGAACTAGGGTTTGCAGAAGCAGATCCAACAGCAGATGTCGAAGGACTCGACGCAGCTAGAAAAATGGCAATCTTAGGCCGCCTCTCCTTCTCAACCGATGTTGACTTAGAGGATGTTGAAGTAAGTGGTATTACGAATATTGAAATTGAGGATTTAGAGTATGGAAAACAGCTAGGATATACAATGAAACTGATTGGCTTCGCTAATTTCGATAACCATCAACTGGAAATCAACGTACAGCCAACCCTCCTTTCTAATAACCATCCATTATCTGATGTGAAGAATGAGTATAATGCAGTTTATGTATATGGTAAAGCAGTCGGTGAAACGATGTTCTATGGACCTGGTGCAGGAAGTCTGCCTACTGCGACCGCGATTATGTCTGATGTTATTGCCGCAATTAAAAATATGCGCCTAGGTGTTACTGGAAATCAGTTTGTGGAATCTCATTTCAAGAAAGTTTTAAAAACACCTGATCAGCGCTATGGACAGTACTATGTACGTCTGCATGCAAAAGATGAAGTGGGCGTGTTCTCAAGTATTTCTACCCTATTTAATGATCTTAATATTAGCTTTAAGCGAATCTTACAAAATCCAAATAAAAAGGCAGAAACAGCAGAGATTGTTGTTGTTACACACCAAACATCTCTTGAGAATTTCCAAAAGGCATTAGAAAACCTGAATGAATTACAAGCGGTACTCGAAGTAAACAGCTATTATAAGGTTGAAGGAGATGTGGCAAAATGAAGTGGCAAGGATTACTAAACAATTATAAAGAATATCTTCCCGTTACAGATGAAACACCCGCACTTACACTTAATGAGGGAAATACACCATTAATCTACTTCCCTAATCTTTCCAAGGATTTAGGTATTGAATTATACGGAAAGGTTGAAGGTGCTAATCCAACTGGTTCCTTCAAGGATAGAGGAATGGTTGTAGCTGTAGCAAAGGCGATTGAGGATGGCAGTAAGTCCGTAATTTGCGCATCAACAGGAAACACGTCAGCTGCTGCTGCAGCATATGCCGCCAAAGCAGGGATTAGAGCAATCATCGTTATTCCTAAAGGAAAAGTAGCACTCGGAAAACTTGCCCAAGCCGTCATGTATGGAGCAGAAATTATTGAAATTGATGGTAACTTCGACGATGCATTAACAATGGTTCGAAAACTAAGTGAAACAACACCTGTTACATTAGTAAACTCAGTTAATCCATATCGTTTAGAAGGCCAAAAGACAGCAGCATTTGAAATCTGTGACTTTTTAGGTGAAGCTCCAGATATCCTTGCGATTCCAGTCGGTAATGCAGGGAATATTAGTGCATACTGGAAAGGGTTTAAAGAATATAATGAGCATAAACAAACAGGTCTTCCAAAAATGTTCGGATTTGAAGCTGAAGGAGCTGCGGCAATTACTCAAGGAGAACCAATCGCAAATCCAGAGACCGTGGCAACTGCTATTCGAATCGGTAATCCAGCAAGCTGGGAGCTCGCTGTTAATGCCAAGGAAGAGTCTGGTGGAAGAATCGGCTCTGTTACAGATGATGAGATTATCAATGCGTTTAAATTATTACCGAGCAAAGAAGGAATTTTTGCGGAGCCAGGGTCTTGTGCATCGATTGCTGGTGTAATTCAACAAGTTGCAAATGGAGCAATTAAAAAAGGAAGCAAGGTCGTTGCTGTTCTTACAGGAAATGGTCTAAAGGATCCACAAACCGCAATGGAACAAATTAAAGTCGATCCAATCACCCTGCCAAATGATGAAGCAGCAATTACCGAATATATTCAAAACCTGGTGAAACAATGAGGAGTTTCACCATTCAAGTACCAGCAAGCTCGGCAAATATCGGTCCTGGATTCGATTCCTTAGGACTTGCAGTAAATCTCCATCTAAAATTAGAAGTGACGGAAGCAGATAAATGGGAATTTGAGCACCGCTCACCTCTTTTAGGACCCGTTACAAATTACGAAGAACATTTTATCTACAAAATCGCGAAGGAAACAGCTGCAAGACACAATAAAGAACTCCGACCATGCAAGGTAGTCGAGACAAGTGATATTCCTTTAGCTCGCGGGCTCGGAAGTAGCTCTTCCGCTGTACTAGCGGGGATTGAAATAGCCAATCAAATCGCTAATTTATCACTGACAGCCGAAGAAAAGTTACAATATGGAACAGACATTGAAGGACATCCAGACAATATCGCACCAGCACTATATGGCGGTTTAGTGATCGCTGCAATTACAGACGATCAAGAAACCCACTGGGTGCGATTGCCTGAAATTAGATCTGATATCGTTGTACATATTCCAAACGTTGAATTAAAAACAGAGAAGGCGCGCGGTGTACTTCCCGAAGACTATTCGAGAGGACAAGCAACTAGCGCAAGCGCTGTTAGTAATGTTTTCATCGCAGCCCTGTTATCTGATGATTATTCTTTAGCTGGAAAAATGATGGAGAAGGATTTATTTCATGAGCCATATCGGGCAGACCTCATTCCTAATTACCATCTCATCCGAAATTCAGCAAAAGAGTATGGCGCATACGGGACGGTGATTAGTGGAGCAGGCCCAACAATGATCTCCTTCGTCCCTAAAGGGGATGGAGAAACCATCGCTGACCAGATGAGGAGAATACTTCCAGATTACGAAATAAAAGCTTTACAAGTTGATCTAACAGGATTAAAGGTTGATTGATTCTAGATGAAAAGGACCTAGCGCATGCGCTAGGTCCTTTTTCTCTTGATATTGATGTGGTCTTTGGATGCCGTCGATAACTCCCCCTACTGCTATCCACTCTCAAAAGTCTTACTCCGCATCCCCCATCAACGCAACCATCAATGCCTTCTGTGCATGCAGACGATTTTCTGCTTGCTGGAAGACTACAGAGTGTTTACCATCAATTACCGCAGCACTTACCTCTTCTCCACGATGAGCTGGGAGACAATGCATAAATGTTACATCAGGTTTTGCCACGGCTAGCAATGCCTCATTAACCTGATATCCTTTGAATGCAAGCTCTCTTTCCGCTTGTTCCTGCTCCTGTCCCATACTTGCCCATACATCGGTATAAATGACATCTGCATCCTCACAAGCTGTCTGTGGTTCATCTGTCACCGTTATTTTCGCACCATGATCCGATGAAATTTGCAGTGCTTGTTCTGTTACTTCTTGAAGTGGCTGATAGTTCTTAGGAGAGACAATGGTAAGATCCATACCCATTTTAGCCGCGCCAATCATGAGTGAATGTGCCATATTATTTCCATCACCGATATAGACAAGCTTGATACCCGCAAGCTTTCCTTTTACTTCCTTAATCGTTTGTAAGTCTGCCAGTACTTGGCAAGGATGGTATAAATCCGTAAGCCCGTTAATGACAGGAATGCTTGCATATGCAGCTAACTCTTCTACTGTTTCCTGGGCGAAGGTACGAATCATAATGCCATCTAAATAGCCAGATAACACTTGTGCTGTATCAGCAATCGTCTCGCCTCTTCCCATTTGAATATCCTGTGTACTGAGAAAGATTCCGTGACCACCTAATTGAAAAATCCCCGTTTCAAAGGAGACCCTTGTTCTTGTTGATGACTTTTCAAAAATCATCCCTAATGTTTTTCCTTTTAAAGGTTGGGTGGATTTCCCCCCTTTTTGTAAAGTCTTCAGTTCGTCGGCCAATTCTAATAAATAATTGATTTCGTCTTGTGTATAATCAATAAGCTTTAAAAAATCTTTTCCCTTTAATTGCTGCTTACCCATCTTCACATTCCCCATCATCTTCTTCGCTCCCTCTATAATCACTGATATGAATTATTATGCAGTAAAAGGAATAAATATTCAATAGTGTTTTTAAAAATAGGCAATAATATTTCCAGCAAAAACTAAATTTGCTCAAATCTCGTTTTTGTTTAATCAATCTCAAAGAAGGTAATATTTATTGTAGGAGATGATAATAAATGAAACATTATGATGCTATTATTATTGGTTTTGGAAAAGCTGGAAAGACATTAGCTAACACACTTGCAAAGCAAGGAAAACAAGTGGCTATGATTGAAAAGTCATCCGAGATGTACGGTGGAACCTGTATTAATATTGCTTGTATTCCAACAAAATCACTCGTATATCAATCAAATGAGAAGAAATATTCCGAAGCACCGAAAGAAGATTTTTATCGAAACTCGATTGAAGAAAAAGATGACCTAACTTCCCTTTTACGCGATAAAAATTTCCATATGTTAGCGGATCAAGATAGTGTAATGGTCTATACTGCTAAAGCAAGCTTTCTCGATGATCATACGGTTCAACTAACCTCTGAAACTGAAACATTAGAATTAACAGCGGAGAAATTCTTTATTAATACTGGTTCCCTACCTGTAATTCCACCAATTGATGGAATAAAGGAGAGTAACTTTGTTTATACATCAACAACACTACAACAATTAGATACACTTCCCGAGAAGCTCGTTATTATCGGTGGCGGCTATATAGGTTTAGAATTTGCCTCTATATATGCAAACTTCGGCTCAGAGGTCACTGTCCTTGATAACAGTTCTACCTTCTTACCAAGAGAGGATCGCGATATAGCAGAAGAAGTAAAAAAAGTATTAGAGGCAAAAGATATTAATTTCATATTAGATAGTAATGCAACATCTATCATAGACCAAGATGACACTGTTACAGTCAAATATGAACAGGGAGACAACAAGATAGATATAGCTGCTTCCGCCCTTTTAATTGCGACTGGAAGAAAACCAAATACAGATGGACTCGGCCTTGAGAACACCACCGTCGAAGTCGATGATAAAGGCACTATTATTGTCGATGATTACTTAAAAACAACTGCTGCAAATATTTGGGCATTAGGTGATGTAAAAGGTGGTCCACAATTTACTTATACTTCTTTAGATGATTTCCGAATTATTCGTGACCAATTCGTTGGCGAAAGAAAATATTCGCTGAAAGACCGCCAGAACATACCCGATTCCGTATTTATTGATCCTGTATTATCCCATGTTGGAATAAATGAGGATACTGCGAAGGAAAAAGAAATCCCCTACAAAGCTGCTACAATGAAAGCTGGTGAGGTTCCTCGGACACGGATAATCAAACAAACTGATGGACTATTAAAAGCATTAATTAATCCGGATACAAAGGAAATTTTAGGCTGTACCCTATTCTGTGCTGAGTCCAGCGAAATGATTAATATTGTCAGACTGACTATGGAAGCGAAACTGCCTTACACAACTTTACGCGACCATATATTCACGCATCCATCGATGAGTGAAGCATTGAATGATTTATTCAGCAAATTTGATTAATGAAGAAGTCGGAGCATGGTTCCGACTTCTTTTTTTCACTTTATTATTTTGTATACTTTTTATACTTGATTTATTTAGTATACCAATGTATACTCAGATATAGAGGTGGTACAAATGAAAGTTTGTCCTTATATTGAAGCATCGTTCCAGGTTCTAGGAAAAAAATGGAATGGGCAAATCGTCCACTACTTATCATTATGTAATGATGAAATGGCACATTTCTCAGATATTAAACGAGATTTGACAGGAATTACTTCCAGAGCATTATCACTGAAACTTTCTGAGCTTGCAGAAGATGGAATAGTCGATAAAGTAGTGGAAAGCGGTACACCCGTTACAATTACGTATGTACTGACGAAAAAAGGAAGCGATCTTGCCCAAAGCTTGAAACCAATTCAGGAGTGGGCAAAGCAAAATATGAATGTTGTATTATCACATGAAACGGAGGCTAAAGAAATTGACTAATAACAATAATAATATGATTTGTGATGTAGAAACTGGAGTATGTGGTGTTGCTGGCAGCGGAGAAATGGAGTTGATTGATTTGACTGCACCTAAGAAAACAATTGAGCTATATTATGTAACAGATCCGATTTGTTCACACTGCTGGGCAATTGAGCCGCAGTTTAATAGATTCTTAGAACAATATGGTAACTATTTCAATGTCCATACTGTTATGGGTGGGCTGCTTGAAAAATGGGGCGATGGCTTTGCCGACGTGCAAAATGGAATAGCTGGTCCAAGTGATGTTGCCGGACACTGGAGAGAGGTTGGCGATATGACCCGTATGCCAATCGATGGTTCTTTATGGTATGAAAACCCTGTAACATCATCTTTCACACCTTCACGTGTATTTAAGGTTGTCCAAAAGCATAATGAGAAGCTTGCTAGTGTCTTCCTGCGTCGTGCAAGAGAAGCTGTCTTCGCTTTCAATCAAAACATTTCCAATGCAGAAGTTCTAATTGAACTTGTGAACGATCTTGGTCTAGACGGAAGTGCAATTGTGAATGAAGCAGAACAACCAGCTGGCCAAAAATTGCTAAACGAAGATTTTCAGCTTGCTGCAAGCTTAGGTGCAAGAGGATTTCCTACAATCATCATGGTGAACGAGGAAAATAAAGGAGTTAAAATCGTTGGCGGACGTCCATTTGAGTATTATGTTGCTGGACTTAAACAAGTACTTGGTGAGGATCCAAAATCGAAACAACAACCTGCTCTTGCAGATTACCTTGCAAAAGAAAAACTCCTATTCTCAAAAGAAATCGAAGTTATGTACGATTTAGAACAGGCAGCGATTAAAGATTATGTTGAAAAAGAGCTTTCAACGAATGATTATGAAGCGAAAGAAGTTCTAGGAGAAACATATTTCGTTAAAAACTAATATACATTTTATAGGGTAAGTAGCAGAACAATTCTCGTTTTGAGGATTGTTCTTTTTTAATATGGTGCTTTCAAAATGATAGTTATGTTCGAGGTATGGTAATGAACGTTGATATTAGTTGATACAAAATGTGAACTACTTTGAGGTAGTAAGATTTCTCAGGCCAGTTGCTCCGAAAATACACCTCGCTGGGATAGTGCTAGAAAAACAAATATATATTTCTTTATAAAGTGGAAAAGCATTTTACTTTCATGTAGCTGTTATTTAGCGAAGACAGGAGAGCATTTTAAAATGAAACAACTATTTCTAAAGAAGGTGTATAGCTAAGCTTTAATTTAAACCCAATCGCATCTAGTTCGCACTTTATAGCTAACAGTAGGTAGTCGTTCATTCTCTTTGAGCACTTATGTTGAATCCGATAAGCTTATAGACTACCCTTTAATTATATGTATTTTTTATGAACGGATTACAATTTCCTAGTTCACCTTAATTCTTACTTATGCAAAAGTGAACACTCTCCTCAAAGGCAGGTTTTTCAATGAAAAAGCAACATGATTTCACACAAGGAAATATCTTGAAGCAATTAATTGCTTTTTCTGGCCCAATTATGCTGACGAATCTACTGCAGATTTCGTACCAATTTGTGGATAGTTTGTGGGTTGGTAATTTACTCGGTGCGAATGCACTAGGTGCAGTTTCTCTGTCAGGAACTATTATTTTTACTGTACTATCATTTGTTATCGGTCTAAATAATGCAGCATTAACCATTCTATCCCAGCAAAAAGGAAAAAACAATGAAGATGGTTTAAAACGTTATTTAAATGCCTTCGTAGTCATGATGACAATCATTGCAGCGGTATTAGGATTAATTGGTTACATTTTTGCTGAAAATTTTTTAGCAATTCTTGGAACACCTGAAAGTATGATGACAGATGCAATCGCCTATTTACGAATTAATTTTTTGGGGATTCTCTTCTTATTTGGCTATAACTTTATTAGTACAGTGCTGCGTTCACTTGGTGATAGCAGGACACCATTACGATTTGTCATAGTTGCAGTTTTATTGAATATTGTACTAGATCCTCTCTTTATCTCCGGATTTAATTGGGGTGTTGATGGTGCTGCGTATGCAACTATTCTATCGCAGGCAGTCGCATTCATATATGGAATGATTTATATGTTATCTAAAAAGCTCGCACCATTTAGTGTGCCAAAGCTACCTTCTTGGAGTGAGGTAGGATTGATTCTTAACCTGGGCATTCCATCTGGATTACAAATGGCAGTTATATCCGCTGGTTCTGCAGCAATTATGACTGTTGTTACAACATTTGGTGGCGGCGTTGTTGCTGGCTTTAGTGCAGCACAAAGGCTTGATAGTCTAGTAATGCTCCCGGCGCACGCACTCAGTACGGCAGTAAGTAGTATGGCTGGACAGAATATCGGTGTACGCAACTGGAATCGGGTCAGCCAAATCGCGAAATACGGAGTGCTATACAACTTCCTCGTAATGGTAGTAATCGGGATTCTCATTATTTTCTTTGCCGAGTTTGGCATGATGCTATTCATTCAGGAAGAAGAAGCGGTGACGTTTGGTACAAGATATTTACAAATTATCGCACTATGCTATCCATTTTTAGGAATTAATTTTATTTTAAATGGAATTGTACGAGCAGCGGGCGCAATGTATCAAGTACTCGTATTAAATATTATTTCCTTCTGGATTTTACGTTACCCATTATCAGCGTTATTCTCCTATTTATTTGGAGATATTGGAATTGCAGTTGGCATGGGGACAAGTTTCCTTGTTAGTAGTATTATTGCATTTCTATACTTCCGATTTGGTAAATGGCGAAGAAAAGAGTTGTTTACTTAAGAGAACAACCCGCTTCCATCCACATTGGAATAGTAGCGGGTTGTTTTAACCTTGTACTTGTATAACAAGCACCTTTAAATATTTCCCTTGTAAGAAATTCTTATCTACCTGGAAATCTGCTGGTAAAGAAAACTGTTCAAGAATAGTGTATTTCGTATTCATCTCTTTAAAGCCCTTTTCTATAAAGCCTTTAAATTTCTTCATTCCGAACGAGGCATTATTCGTCGACGCAATGATAATCCCATTCTTCTCTGTAATTTCCAATGTGTCCTTAATTAAAGCAGGGTAATCCTTTGCCGTACTGAAAGTATGCTTCTTTGAACGTGCAAAACTTGGTGGATCTAATACAATAAGGTCGAACTTCAACTCTTTTCGCTTTGCATATTTAAAGTAATCAAAGACATCCATGACAATGATATCCTGCTCTTCAATATTAATACCATTCAAGCTGAATTGTTCAATCGTCTTACTTTTACTGCGTTTCGCAAGATCGACACTCGTTGTTTTCGTTGCCCCACCTAGTGCAGCTGCAACGGAGAATGCTCCTGTATACGAAAATGTGTTCAGCACATTTTTTCCGTTTGCATATTTATCTCTAATAGCTTTTCGTACATCACGCTGATCAAGGAAAATGCCAACCATTGCACCATCATTTAGGTAAACCGCATAGTTTATCCCATTCTCTGAGACAACAATTGGAAATTGACCACGCTCCCCTTTAACAAAATCGTCATCTTCAAGGTACTGACCTTTCGTATCAAAACGTTTCTTCTCATAGATTGCTTTATAATCACCTAGCTCATCTAAAGCGTTTAGCACCTGATTTTGGAATGAATAAATACCAGCGCTGTACCATTGGATTAAATAATATCCATCGAAATAATCGATCGTCAGTCCGCCAATCCCATCGCCTTCTCCATTAAATACACGAAAAGCCGTTGTATTTATATCCTTATAAAAGGATTCTCTCTTATTAATTGCTGTGAGAATCTTATTCTTGAAGAATTCATTGTCAATCTTTTCCCATTTATCATGGGACAGAACCCAGCCAATCCCTTTATTCTGTTCGCCATAATACCCTTTAGCAATAAATTGCCGATTGTTATCTACTAAGTTTACAATCGCGCCTTCCTCTGTTGATGCTCCTAAATTCGCGACAGCATCCTTACTAATCAATGGATAATTATTTTTATATTGCTCAATAAACTTAGCGTTTACTTTTAAATCAATTGTCGGTTTCATAATTTCATCCTAACGTTACTTTTTTTCCATTATCGCATGTTAATAGGAAAAGGGAAAGTAATGAACAAACTTGAACAAAGAGATGCTCAAAGATTTTAAATGGATAGGTAAGTATGGCCAAATCATTTACATATTCGCATGACTTGTTAAAGAAAGCCAAATGAGTAATTCCGTCTGGTCTTAAAAAATCCCATACATTTCAAAAGGACAATATCCATTGAAATGTATGGGTACTTTTATTTTAACATAGTAACAAAGGGGGAAATTACGCTTGATCTTATTCCCCTGTCAAATCCTTCATTCCTTGATAAATGCAGTCAAACAATCCTTCAATATCCTCTTCTTCTACACTTGAAAAGGCAATTCGCAGATCTGTTGGATTAACAGCGATTGTCCCCACTCCATATTTATCTAGCAAATGGATTCGTAATTCCTCAGCATCTACTCCATTTAGCTTCAAACACATGAAATATCCAGAGTTAAATGGATAAACAGACCAGTAGGCATTATATTCTTCTTTCGCTAAAACAGCTTTTACCTTATTCGCTCTCTTTTCCAAAATATCATGCTTCACTTGTTTTTCTGCTTCAAATTCACTTGATTGCAGTGATTCTAATATAACCGTTTGTGACAAGTGTGATCCGCTTGAGATTGTTGCGCGAATAATCCCCATCGTTTTTTGCTCCAATGCATGTGCGATTGCTGGATTCTCAACCCCATAAGTAACGAAGCCAACACGTAAACCCCACACATAGTTTTCTTTTGTTGCTCCGTCGATTTTCACCGGTAATATTCTTCTGTGCAATCCGATTAGCTGGCCAAAAATGGATTCTTTCACTGAATCCTCATAGAACAATCCATAGTAGGCATCATCAAGAAGAACAACTAGATTTATTCCTGCCTCAGCTGCTGCTTCTAATGCTGATACGATACCAGCTACTTCAGGAGCGTGTGGTGTATACCCTGTTGGATTATTCGGGAAGTTAAGCAATACGATTGCTTTTCCTTTATCCTTTTGTGCCATTAAACATTCTTTAAAGGCTATAACATTAAATTTATTTTCTTCATTAAATAACGCAAACGTTTCTATCTTACCGCCGCGGCGAATCGTGAAAGTTAAATTATAATTCCCCCAAAACTTATCTGGCATGATAAGTGTATCACCTTCATCTACAAATAAATCGGCCGCAATGCTTAGTCCGTGTGTAAGTGCATTGGTAACAATCGGCAGTCCAAAGTTTTTTCCTTTTAGTGAAGGATTTTCTTTCACTAATTTTTCCTTCCAAGCCTGACGAAGTGCCGGTTTTCCAGCAGGCGGTGCATACGGATAAATATCCTTTGGTGCGTACGCATCCAAGTTTTTCTGGATATGTTCGAAATGCATTGGTCCGTTCCCTTCTGTTGCAATCCCGACGGTTGCATTATAGCGCGTCGCTTTCTTACTAGCCTCAGCGCTTTGGCTCAATATTCCTTTTGGGTAGTACATGCTTCGGCCAAGATTGGAAAGTAACTCATAGTATTCATTATTTTCTTCACTGATATCTGCATTTAACTGTTTAGCAAGATTGTTCACTGATTCATACCTCCGTCATTCGTTGACTAAAATTGATGTTAAAGACTCGATAAAATATAAATTCTCTTCCTCTGTACCTATTGAAACACGAACATATTCAGGTAATCCCCATGTTTTTCCATAGCGAAGGATTACTCCTTTAGCAAGTAGATCATGATAAATTTTCTCTGCATTCGGTCCAAATTTAACAAGGATAAAGTTACTTTCTGTTTTTATATAATCTAAATTTAGATTTTGGAAAGCTTGATAAAGCTGCTCACGACCTGCAGAATTGCCTTCTCGTGATTTTTCTACGTGTTCCGCGTCCATAATAGCAGCTGTTGCTGCAGCTTGTGCTAAACTATTCACATTAAATGGTTCTTTCACCTTCAAGATGCTCTGGATGATTGATTGAGGTGCAATACCGAAGCCAACGCGGATTCCTGCAAGTCCGTAAATTTTTGAAAAAGTTTGCAGGACTAAAATTGGTTTACCAGCTCTGACATATTCGATCCCATTTGTATAGTCATCGGCTGTCGCATAATGACTATATGCACCGTCAAACACAACCAATACATTATTAGGCACAGCTTGAAGCAGCTGATCCAATTCTGTTTTTGATAGATATGTACCTGTCGGGTTATTCGGTGAACAAAGGTATAATAACTTTGTTTGCTCTGTAATCGCATCTACAATCTTCTGGACATTAAACTGAAATCCTTCCTCAAGCGGAACAGGAACAATCGTTGCACCCATGATTTGTGCGCCAAAATCATATTCACTAAAGGATGGTGATGGAACGATAATCTCATCTTCTTTCTCAAGGAAAGCTTCGGAAATTAATGTGATTAATTCATCCGCTCCATTTGTGACGATAATTTGTTCTTTCTTAACACTCAGGCTTTTAGCAATTGCCTCTTTTAGCGCAACGGTGTCAGCATCTGGATAGCGGTTAAGCTCCGCTAATTCAGAGGAAATTGCTTCTACTCCTTTTGGAGATGGACCGAATGGATTTTCATTTGAAGCTAGCTTAATTACTTTATCAAGATTTAATTCCTGTTGTAATTCCCAAATCGGTTTTCCAGGTGTGTATGGCTCTATGTTTTTTAGTGCTGTTCGAGGTTTAATTTGATTTACCAAGTAGACCATCCCTTCTAAGTTTCATATTAAACTGAAAATATACGTAGTTCCTAATAATCATTCATTATATAACAAAATGACGAAATAAAGTAACCTTTCTTAAACTTTTTCGATCAATTCCAATTTAAAGTCACTTACTGCTCCTTCTACTGTTAGATCGATAATCGAAGTGGAATAATTATAAATCGTCGCTTCAAATTTCAATCCTTTGGTTGGAACCTTTACAGTGAAGTCATTTTTGTAGAGCAGTGTCGTAATTTTATGCGATTGTTCACTTTTCACTTTAAAGTCAAAGTTGATTTTGTGACGAGCTTTCCCGTTCCTCTGCAACAGCTCTTGTCGAAAATTTGTTGTTTCAATTGCTACGTCATTGAGGATTACTTCTACATTCATCATGTCATCGCCTTTCTATATACTTAAATTGGACTTTATATTAATTAAATTCTATCAGTTTGCCTATATCATTACTAGCTTATTGATTTTTCTTAAATAAAGTAATCTCATTTATTCCAGCATTGCTGGGATTCGACATAATCCGGGAAGTGACAGGCACTCCAAACACATATTTAAGTCCAGCTTTGAATATGATATGATAATCCTGTGATGATTCTGAAATATCTCCAAAATTAAATAAATGATTATTAAATACGAGAGGAAGTTCGCATGAACAACAAACCGACATTAATTAAATATAGTGATACAGATAGCAATACAATTGCACATTATTATGATTATGCCGTGGCAATTACGAAGATTAAAGAAGTATTAGCGAAGAATCTCGGACATGATTTTAAGCTGTTCTCTTCTGAAGAAGGGATCGAGGAAGTTTTCAATACAATTGAACAAATTCTAAAGAAGAAAGAACTCGATGTGGAAGTGATTGCAAGTATTTATGATACGTTGGGTACTTTCAATATTAGCTACACAGAAGGTGAACGCTTTTCCGTTACACCTTCACTCGTAAATAATATTTTCTACTTTCCGAACTATGAGGTAGCAATCGTCCGAATTCCGATTTTTCAAAGCCACTCTGATTATATTCAGGAATTTGTGTTTTCGAGGGATCAGCAATTATTGCTTGACTTCTTTAATTATATTCTTGAGAAACAGCGCAATTATATGCTTGACGGTATCAATGTGCTGACAGATACAGAAGATGGGCTAGAGAGATCTAAGGAACAAATAACAAACCAAATCCAAAGAGAAGACATTTTACTGGAAGAAGATGTGAAAACAGATATTTACCGCTCCATCGACGAATTCTTTCATAAGAGTGGGACCTTCTTTAAAAAATATAATATTCCTTATAGACGAGGAATACTCTTATATGGAAGTCCTGGCAACGGAAAAACAACACTTGTAAAATCAATTGCTGGCAGTGTTTCAGCACCCGTTGTTTACTGGCAAATTACCGAATATACAACTAGCTACTCGATTAAAGAAGTATTCTCCACGGTTACAAAAATCGCACCAATGATTCTCATCATCGAAGATATTGACTCGATGCCTGAACATGCAAGATCCGTTTTCTTAAATACATTGGATGGTGCAACAACAAAAGAGGGAATCTTTCTAATCGGTACAACAAACTATCCTGAGAAGATTGACCCAGCACTAATTAATCGGGCCGGTCGCTTTGATCGTGCATACGAAATCAAGCAGCCTGATGATGCATTACGCAACGAATATTTACGTAAGAAAGGACTGACACAATTCCTTGATGAAGTGGTGTTGGATCATTTAACAACACAAACGGAGGGATTGTCGATTGCACAGCTGAATGAACTGTATATGTCCGTCGCACTTCAATGGCATTACGAACAGCAAATCGATGTAGATAAAATCGTCAAGGACCTGCAAGAAAATCAAAGACGAACAATGAAACAAGACTGGAAAACAGAGGAATATGCTGGAAGAATGGGATTCTAATCTAAGTCGAAAGCTTGATTAATCAATGATTAATCAAGCTTTTATTATATTCAAGACCTAGCAAAGTTTCAATCAGTTCTTAGACAACCTAGTCTGAGCATAAACCTATGAATAGGATACAAGATCAGCGTTATATGAAGGAGGCCGATTAAGATAAACATATTTGTGTCTAGATCACTTGATGAGACAAGGTTTTGGTCAAGGATTATGAAGGAGCATGCTTTATTTTTAAGTTTAGGCTTCAGCTATGGTGATACAAAGCTGATTGAAGAGGCAGAGCAATTCATCACTTTATTTGAAAGGATTGAAGAGAAGCTAAGTAAGTTTTCCTTGCATTCTGATCCTCATGAAGTGGCTAAGTTCAACGTAGAGGTGTATCAAGCCGCAACTTCAATCTGGGCATATAAACGAAAAGTTCTAGGCTTAACTTTAAATTGTGACATTCGTTCCAATAACTATCCATTATTACTCGACCATACGAGTCGGGAGGCCGCATACTTTGCTAATCGCTTAAGGGATTTAAATGAAGGAAAATTACAGCCATTACCTGAAACCATTATTAAAGAGAATGTTTTCTTCTTAAGAATCATGGCAGATCACTCAAAATTTATCGGACATTTGCTCGACCCATCCGAGCGAAAGTTAGTCGCCCAGGCAAGAGAGTTTAGTCATGATTTCGATCAGCTTGTCTTTCAAGCATTAGATCTCGATTCAATGCGACCACAATCAGAAACGGTTCCTATTCTAGATCAATTTCTCGATCAAAACCGCGTTTCTGTTAAGTCCTTGCGTGCATTCAAGAAAACAGCGAGTGAGTTAATTGATGAATGTAAAATAAAAAGCAATATCCACCCACTTCTTGCTGACCATGTCTTCCGAGAAGCAGATCGATTCCTTCATATTATTGATATGTTTGATGAAAGTCTCATGGCGAATCAATAGGAAGTAGCAAAGCATGATTAAACGACAAATTTAATCATGCTTTGCTGTTTCTAACATTAATCATTCACATATTCAAGATAAACATCCATCTCACTGTTAATTTCTACTCCTCTAGGGATTTGCAAGTATAGGAGCTGCTCTCCCCAGTATAGACTTTCAGGAGCATCGTGCCATTCTTCGTTAGGTGAATCTTTAAATTGCATTAGTGGAAATTCCTTGCTGAAAGATGTAAATTCCAATTGTTCCGTATCAGGTAATTTAATTACGAATCTATCATCAGCTAACTGTATATCTAATGGTCTAATAAACTCCATTAATTCCATATTAAATCCATAAACCGGCGTCTGATAAAAAGCTGCTTTAATGGAATCACCATCTGTTCTTTCCACTGCAATATTAACCGTATTATTCAAATCGCCTTGATAACCGATCTGGATTTGCCCCTCCTCATACATAAACTCCCATTCTTCTACTAAAAACTCATGAATAGATTCAACAGGCCTCTCTCCAACTAACACTTCACTTAAATTATTTTGATTATATTCATTTTCAGCCGATTCTAATTGCTCCGTTGCTGATGCAGGAATGAAATAATAAACACCAACAGAAAGAAATAATACAATGACATATACACCAAACATCCAATACCCTGCTTTTGCAGCATTTCCCCTATTGGTCTTACTTACTATAAAAATTCCAGCTACTATAACGATAAGTATTAGTGCAATAGGAAGGGCAGAAATTGTAATATTCATTTTCTTACCTCCAATCTGCTAGAAAGCAATATAGCAACTACAAAAAAAATAATTGTGGAGCCGACAAATTTGATTAGAAACAGGAAGACATTCGTTTCTTGAAAATAGAATTCTCCTATTGCAATGAAAGAGCCCGGATATATACGTTCAAGCGCAATCAATATACCTGCTATTACAAACGGCAATAGCATTGGGAGCGTTCGATGCAGCTGTGTAATAACACCGATCAAATAACCTATAGAGCCGATTAGAAGTAAATAACAAATCATCGCTGTCATCCCTTGGAATACTTCCGTTGGTCGATAATAATACCCTGTTCCAATTAATAGATCAATATCAATGAAGATATATACAAAAATACGCAATAAATAGCCAGATAGAATAGCCGTTATTCCACCAATAATACTAGCAATCACTAGGAAGCAACTATTGGAAATGTTATTGCTTAATTGATTAGAAACAAAGCTAAAACTATTGTCCCTCTCTGCCTTCGTAGTCATAATAATCGCATGGATAAATATCCATAGAATCGTAAAAGCAATCACGTTAGTATTCATATACGTTGTGTAATCAATTGACAATCCATAGATAGTTGTGCCACTAAATACACTTCCTCCAACTGAGAGGAGCAACGCTATTACCTGTACTAAAACCAATGAGCTGAATATACCATAATATGCTTTTACTCTATATTGGAGCTGTTTTGCCACTATATTGCCTAATCTCATCCTATTTAAAGACATCATCAATACCCCCTTTTGTTTTATTTGTCAGCAGTACACATAATTCACTGGCGGATACTTTCGAAACCTCAATCCCAAGCTGTCTAGCTTTATCAAGTTGCAGATTAGCATTTTTCACAACGGAATAAGTCAAATCATTTCCAATCTGGCGGGTATGAATCACCTCGTGATTTGCTGTCCATTGGATTACCATTTCTGTCCTACCAGTTAATCCAAGAGCATATTCCTTTAATTCATCCATTGGCAGATGCAAATACTTTCTCCCTTGATCAATCAGTAGCACATCCTCCAGTAAATCTTCTATCTCCTCGAGATGGTGGCTGGAAATAATAATCGTCCGAGGATATGCAAGGTAATCTTTTAGAAGCGCTCGATAAAAATCACTTCTTACGGAAGCATCCATTCCAGTTGTAGGTTCATCAAACATTGTTAACGCACACCGTGAGGCCAAACCAATAATCATATTAAACGTACTCTTTTTCCCTTTAGACAAATGCATATGGACCTGTTTTGGATGAAAGGAAAAATAGTTAAAAAGGCGTCGTGCAAGTTCAGCATCCCAATTACCATAAAATCTGCCCGCTTCATGTAAAATATCTGATAATGTTAGCCGATTTGAAAACTGCATTTGATCATCAACATAGATTGCATTGGCAGATACAAGGAGATTATTAAAGGGGCGCTCATCGAAAACCTTTACAGTACCATTCGTTTCCTGCCAAAAGCCAGCCAATATCTTTAATAATGTTGTCTTCCCTGCGCCATTTCTTCCGATTAGACCTGTAATCGTATTCTCCTTAATTGTAAATGACAATTCATCTAATGCCTTTAGTCTCCCTTGCTTCTTCGTTATCCCTTCACACTCAATCACGTTCACTTCGCATCCCCCTTAAGATTCGTCATGATTCCTTGCAACATCTGAATCAACTCTGCATCACTAACATTCAGTTGTTTTGCTTCAATAGCTGCCTCCAAAAGCAAGCCCTTAAGCGTTTGATTCTTTCGTTTATCCATAATTAGCTCTCGAGCCTCGCCCGTCACAAATTTCCCAAGCCCTCGCTTGTTATAGAGAATATTTTCATCCGACAAAAGGTTTAATCCCTTGGCAGCTGTTGCCGGGTTGATTGTGAACATTTCTGCAAGGCTGTATTGCGAATATACCTTCTCATCTTGTTTTAAGTTACCTTTTAATATTTCTGTCTCAATCCACTCTGCAATTTGTACATAGATTGGTTTAGACCCATCCGTATCAAGTATCAAGCTTGCACCTCCTTTTCTCTAAGTCAGTACATTAGTCATGTAATGTAGTATATGCTGTATTGTCAGAAAAATCAACTATAAATATAAAAAACCTTGCAAATTCATATAGAAATTTGCAAGGTTTTTAGTAACGAAATCAAATTTAATTAAATACCACCCAAAATACTAGAGCCTTTTAACCCCTAATCAACGCCAACAACTTCACTTCTCCGCTCCATCAGCATGACATCACGCCAAACTCCGTTTAGTTTTCCTACCCGCTTCCGAACCCCAACTTTTCGAAATCCAGCTTTTTCATGTAAGTGAATACTTGCACTGTTTTCAATGAAAATACCTGATTGCAGTGTCCAAAATCCATGTGCTTCACTCATTTTGATTAACGCGATTAATAAACTCGTACCAATCCCTCTTCCCTTACTTTCCGAACCAAGGTAAATACTCAATTCCGCTACACCGTGGTAAGCTTTCTGGGTAGAAGTTGATAGCAACGCAGCCCAACCGATTACCTTGTCTCCATCCCTTACTACTAATCTGCAATCCTCTAAATACTTCTTATTCCATGCTTCCCAGCTTGGTGCTTCTTTTTCAAACGTTGCATTACCAGTATTTATACCTTCAATGAAAATATCATGTACCTGTTCCCAGTCATTTTCCTTCATGTTGTCAATTATTATCATGTAATCACCTTAACTAACTCTAGATTTATGCTTCTCTTAAAATGTTATATTTCAATCCAAAATCTTCTTATTACGCTACCATCCACATCCTGAAAGTGTTCATCCTCAATTCCGCCATTATTCAAAATTACTTTAGCAGAACCTATATTATCTTCATCACAAGTGATAAGCACACGCTTAAGCTTTAAGTCTTTACATTTTTTTAATGCTTCGGCCAGCATAATGGTTGCGTAGCCCTTTTGCCGTTCAGATGGTCTAACTCCATAACCAATATGGCCACCAATATTATATAAGTAACTATTTAATGTATGACGGATATTCACCATCGCGACGATTCCATTGTTATCATTTATTAGAAAGTAATTTGTATTTGGCACCCAATTTTTTATGCCTCGCTGACGAATCTCAAGTTCTTCTAAATATTCTTCATATGTATCATACCCAGCTATATTAAAACTACTAGGGACCATACGTGCTGAGCCCCATTCTTTAAAATAGGCTTCATGCTCTGCCTGCCATTTCTGCTCTACCTTTACTAGCCTCATATAAATCCCTCCATTTCTTTAGAAACTAAATGAATTAAAAAGCGTAATTGATTAAATAATTATAATCAATTACGCTTCATCTGGGAATACTTTTTTTATTTTAAAGCAATGTACTACTCTATTTCCTTAATTATTCTTTTGGGATCAGCCGGTCTGTATAGCTCGCCAGCTAACATTTTTCCCCTTTCCGATTTCAAAGTATATTCACCCTCTATAATTATTTCATTTTTTTCTCGCTCTTATGAAGCCATCAGCCACATCCCAAATTAACCCTGCAAGCAGTAAAATTAGTAGCCAAAATGTAGATTGCTCCCAGACCTTACTTATAATGTTGTATGTTTCACTGCCTGTAGTTAAGAAACCCGCTTCTACTAATTCCATCATGAAATTCGGATTCCAAAATGCTGGTCCACTTATCATAAATAAGATTGCTATGAGCGATATCAAATTTACAATTAGCGTATAAGTTGCTAACTTATATGTCCATTTTCCAAATACAAGCTTTAAACATTCTTTTATAATCCCGAACCCAAATATTAGTATGATAAATAATAAATACGTACCATATGTTTGTTCATTTAAAAATGGAACGACCCCAGTAAATTCATCACTGAATCGCCAAACACCAAAATATTCACTTGAAAACGCAAGAATGACGATAAAAATAGCGTAAAAAACAATCCCAGCAATTGCTTCTCCTCGCTTTATTTGCCTTTTTTCATCTGGTACTGGTGGCAGATCCTTTGGTCTCCATTCTGATTCAAGCGATAACTCCTTGAATTTATATGCTCCAGCCATCTCTGGAATCGCAAATCCAAACGTCGTCCAGCCAAATGCTGTTGGAATCCCTGTTACAATGCCGACAATCAGTTCAATAAAATGGTCGAGTATAGCAACTGGATTTAGAATTGCTTGGATTATGAAATTAATTCCGATAACAAAGGCTGTAATTATAAGAACAATCTTTAACACTAAAATATAGGAATCAAAAATCTCTGGTCCGATTAAATATCTTTTTGTACCTCGGTATTGATCTGCTAATTTTCTCGGACTCCCTAATTCTAGCAAGACAGCTTCAACATCGTTATCTGTAATTTCTCCACTACCTGCACGTTCGTCCAGCATATCTTCTATTAAGCCCCGGAGTTCTTCGGCAATATCCTTTCGCTGTGCTTGTGGCAGCTTCTGGGTAACCGCATAAATATACCGATTAATCATTTCCAATTGAATCATCTCCTTTAGCTTCAATCACGCCATTCAAGCTTTTTACAATACTGTTCCATTCAACTACAAGTAAATCAAAAACTTCTTTCCCCGTCTCACTTAGTAAATAATATTTCCTTGGTCTCGCTTCATTCGTGTCCCATTTACTATCAAGTATTCCTTGCTTTTCCAGTCTTCTTAGCAGCGGATATAGCGTTCCTGGCTCAACCTGCACTCCCTTTTCACTGAGTAGTGTTACAAGAGAATAGCCATACTGCGGCTCTGAAAGCTGACTAAGTACAGCAATCGTGATTGTTCCGCGCCTTAGTTCCTGCATCAACTTTTCTAAATGCTCATTTGTATCGCCCATCTAATCAACTCCTGATCACATTATAGTGTATGACGTACACTATTGTAAAGTGCACATTAATAACTAATTTTTATTATTTTTATAACGTCTGTTATGTAGACATATTCTGGATTATGGTATGATTATCACTAACTATACGAATGTCTTAAAAAGTGAAGGTTTAACCAATTTTTAGGTGACATCCTTAGTTGCATTATGTAGTGAGAAAGTATTAAGTATTTCTTACCTACCAGGCTAGGAGGAATAAAATGAAAATTTATGTTGATGCCGATGCTTGTCCAGTAAAGAATATTATTATCGAAGAAGGAGTAAGATTAGAAATTCCAGTCACATTAGTCACAAGCATTTCGCATTATTCTAATGCAGATCAACCAATTGGTGTGGAGACAATCTACGTTGATACAGGTGCAGAAGCTGCAGATTACCGAATTATGAAGCTCGCCAAAAAGGGTGATATCATCGTGACACAAGATTACGGTCTTGCATCACTTGGACTTGCAAAGGGATGCATCGTCCTTCATCATAAAGGATTTACCTATACAAACGACAATATTGACCAGCTTTTACAAACTCGGTACTTGAGTGCGATGGCGAGAAAAAGCGGCAAACGCACAAAAGGCCCAAAGCCTTTTACAGACGAGGATCGCAATCAGTTCAGGAACTTATTATTAGAGACGATATCGAGACCAGAGAAATATTAGGAAAACTTGGCTAATTCCTTAGCTGATCTTATATAGCTTTTTATTACATAGAATCTTATATAATACAACCAGCTGAATGAAGTAATATGTTTTAAACGCATAAGAGCATTGGTAAATACCTATTGAAAGGAATTTGAAACATGGATCGTGGGATTATTTCCTATGGGGAAGCTATGGTAGATTATATTGCGGGTGACTCTATAAATAGCCATTATGAAATCTTTATTGGCGGTACAACGCTTAATGTAGCGATTGGTACAAGCAGACTTGGGACACCTGTTCATTATCTTTGCAAATTGGGAAAGGATAGTGTAAGCCAGTTCATTAAAACAACATTAGAAGCTGAAAAAGTAAAATTGGACTTCAGTGTAGAGTCGGATGTTAAGAAAATTTGTGGCGTTTATGTTCATGTAAATGAAAAAGGAGAGCGTTATTTCCATTCCTATGTGAATGATACGCCAGATGAGCAGCTTTTAGCTTCTGAATTAAATGAAATAGCTTTTAGGAATTCCTCTATCTTTTATTTTGGATCTGTGACTCTATCTCATCCAATTGCATATGAAACAACAAAGAGAGCGATTGAATTAGCAACCAAACATAAAGTACTCGTTGCATTTGACGCGAATATTCGAATAAAAAGATGGAAAAGTGAAGAAACGTGCAGGATGACAATTAAAGAGATATTGCCAAGTGTCGACATTCTTAAATTAACGATGGAAGAATTATTATTTTTGATGCAGACACCTACAGTTGATAAAGGCATTCAAAAGCTAGCTTCCTATCATATTTCGTATATATGGATTACATTGGGTGAAAAGGGTGCATTGTCCTTTTATCGAGGTAAAGTCATTCATGTGGAAGGGGAAAAAGTAAAGGCAGTGGATACTACTGGAGCTGGAGATGCTTTTATGTCTGGAATTCTCCATTGTATTCATACCCAAGGGTTACCGGATAACGAGCAAATGCTCATTGAATATACCCAGTATGCAAACAAGCTTGGTGCAATGACGGTAACAAAGCATGGCGCATTGACAGCTTTTCATAAAAGCAATGTAAGACACTAGAAGAAGTGGTGAGAATATTTTTGATAGTTGTGATCGAAAAATTAATTAGATATAGCAAAAAATAAAGGAACGCTAATATATTAGCATTCCTTTATTTACACAACTGCTTATCCTTTTATTCTAGAAAGTTCGTTCATGTAGAGATAAATCCGTTACATAAAGGCTTGAGGCGCATACTGGTTTTTCTAAAACCTATTTTGCTACATCATATTTATCTTTCGGAACGGCTTTAATAAATCGACATGGCTCATTTAAACTTAATATAGAAAGCTCGTGCATCGCCCTCGTACATGCAGTATAGAAAAGCGTGCGGTCTGACTCTTGGCTATAGCGCTCCTCAGATGCATCAGGAATAATTACTGCATCAAATTCAATCCCCTTTGCCAAATAAACAGGCAATACCAATACTCCCTTTTCGAAAGCATATGTTTCCTCTGTTATCTGTATTACTCTCATTTTATCCTGCAGTATATTAACGATTTCTTCACTTTCTTTTAATGTCTTACAAATAACTGCGATGGTTTCATAGCCTTTTTCCTTAAATTCATTAATATTTATTTTCAGCTTTTCCCCCAGATCGACTTGCTCACTAATTTTGGTTAATAGTGGTTTACTCCCATCTCGATTAAATGGCTCAATCAAGTTCCCTCCTGGAGCAAAATACTTTGTGAACTCAACAATTTGTCTTGTCGATCGATAGCTTTTCGTTAATGTGATTCTCTCCATACTTCCTTGCCCCGAATCTGGAACAAGAGGATTGTCCTTCGATATATGTGAATAGATTGCCTGATTAATGTCACCGAGTAACGTCATTCTTGTGTATGGGAAAATCTCCTTTATGTAAGCAAATTGGAATGCAGAGTAATCCTGTGCCTCATCGATAATCAATTGACGTACAGAACGGTCATGCACATTTCCAAGCAGCTTCTCTTTAAAATATAAATACGGTGTCGCATCCTCCCATGTTAAAAACTGACGCGATAAATTAGTTGCTGTTTGCTCGCTTATTTCCTCCCATCCCTCTGGAGCAACAGGTGGATTCCACTCAGCAAATAACTTCTTGTAGGTCGCAAGTATATGAACAAATTCCATTCGCTTTATGCGTCTTTTCATGGTTGCAAAGGCTCGTCTTACCACTTCTCTACGTAATATTTCCTCTTCATCCTCAGCATTTTGATCCTCATTCTGTTGATAAGCTTTCACATAATCCTCTTTATTGAACAGCTCTGCTTCTTCAATTACCCAGTCCTTATCTTTTTCTGAACGTTGAATTTGCCGCAGTTCTTTCAGAAGCCATTTCGACACGAGCTCCATTTTATTTGCTATACTAATTTCTTTATCTAATGAATAAAAATAGTCGCTAATTTTCCCTTTAGAAATAAGCATGCTTCCACGGAATGTAATATTCCTGAATTGAATTGCCTCATCATTTAGATAAGAAATAAATTGATCGATCATCTGTTTAAAATTCAAACTTGATTTGTAGTCCATGCTATTCATTCTAGTAACATAATGATTTTCCTTCATCTCTGCCAGTACATATTCCATCTGCTCAAACGGAGACTCAACCGCTAGCTTTCTGCCAATCCCTACCTTTAAGAAGTCCAAAAAGGTTATTTGCTTCACATTGGACTCGCCTAATTCCGGAAGCACGTTGGCAATATAACTTGAAAATAACGGATTTGGTGAAAAGAGCACAACATTATCTGCATTTAACTCTCCGCGATAGCGATACAATAAGTAAGCAATACGTTGGAGGGCTGCGGATGTCTTGCCACTTCCTGCTACACCTTGCACAATTAATAAATTACTTTTCTCATTACGAATAATCTTATTCTGCTCCTTCTGAATTGTTGCAACAATACTCTTCATTGTTGTGCTCGCATTATTTCCAAGCGCCTGCTGAAGAAGATGGTCTCCAATGGTAACTCCAGTATCGAACATTCCCTGGATTTTGCCTTGCCTAATTATAAACTGTCTTTTTAGAGTTATTTCACCATTTATCGGACCTTCAATTGTTTCATAATGAGCCTTACCAGGAGAAAAATCATAATACAGACTAGAAATTGGTGCACGCCAATCATAGATAAGAAAATCCTCTTCTCCTTGATCCATCAATGAAGAAATCCCAATATAGATTTGGTCTCTTTCAAGCTCCGATTCCTCTATAAAATCAATTCTCCCAAAATATGGAGAGCTTTTCAGCTTATCCAAAGTTTTTAATTCTTCGCCAATCTTCCCATGATATCTTTCTTTTTCAGAAAGTAACGCTGCTTGCTGTTTAATACTCTCCTGCGTTTCAATGATATCATCAGGTTCATCAATATTTACCGTGATATCCTCCCAGAAATTCTTTCGGAGTTCAACTACATTCTCCTTCAGCCCAGTTATTTGCGAAGATAGTTTCTTCTCTTTGATGTTGATTTCATCGATAACCGCGTCTACTCGAAGCTGTTCCTCCATGCGGTTTTCCATTTCATTACTCATCAAATCAACTCCATTCCAGTACTTTGTTCATTTATATTGACATTGACAAAAAATATTGATATAATAAAATTGAGCAAATTTGTTATATTCAATAAATTATATCAACCTATTTATAGTAGCACTTTTATTCATTCCCAACAAGTAAAATATTACTATGGGGATTTTTTTGTTATATAAGGAATCTTTCCAGCAGTAGTACAACATCAATTGTAACTTCTGATAATTTTCAAACTCTATGATAAAACACCGGGATAGAGGATCGTTTGAATTAATGAACTTTACAATAGAGTATTTAAGTTAGAGTTATCAACTATATTGAACAGGTAATGTAGATTATCAGAGTCTACACAAAAAACACTAAGAATATGAATCATATTCTTAGTGTTTTTACTTAGCCTGGCGGCGTCCTACTCTTGCAGGGACAAAGTCCCAACTACCATCGGCGCTGAAGAGCTTAACTACTGTGTTCGGGATGGGAACAGGTGTGACCTCTTCGCTATTACTACCAGACAACTATATTTAGGTTTGTACCCTAAAAACTAAATAAGAGTAATGGTCAACGACAATCAAATAAGAATTTAGTTAAGTCCTCGATCGATTAGTATCCGTAAGCTCCACGTGTCACCACGCTTCCACACCGAACCTATCAACCTCATCGTCTCTGAGGGATCTTACTCACTCGAAGTGATGGGAAGTCTCATCTTGAGGGGGGCTTCATGCTTAGATGCTTTCAGCACTTATCCTTTCCACACGTAGCTACCCAGCGATGCTCCTGGCGGAACAACTGGTACACCAGCGGTGTGTCCATCCCGGTCCTCTCGTACTAAGGACAGCTCCTCTCAAACTTCCAACGCCCACGACGGATAGGGACCGAACTGTCTCACGACGTTCTGAACCCAGCTCGCGTACCGCTTTAATGGGCGAACAGCCCAACCCTTGGGACCGACTACAGCCCCAGGATGCGATGAGCCGACATCGAGGTGCCAAACCTCCCCGTCGATGTGAACTCTTGGGGGAGATAAGCCTGTTATCCCCGGGGTAGCTTTTATCCGTTGAGCGATGGCCCTTCCATGCGGAACCACCGGATCACTAAGCCCGACTTTCGTCCCTGCTCGACTTGTAGGTCTCGCAGTCAAGCTCCCTTCTGCCTTTACACTCTACGAATGATTTCCAACCATTCTGAGGGAACCTTTGGGCGCCTCCGTTACTCTTTGGGAGGCGACCGCCCCAGTCAAACTGCCCGCCTGACACTGTCTCCGAACCGGATCACGGTCCTGGGTTAGAAGGTTCATACAACTAGGGTGGTATCCCACGGGCGCCTCCACGTAAGCTAGCGCTCACGCTTCAACGGCTCCCACCTATCCTGTACAAGCTGCACAAACATTCAATATCAGGCTACAGTAAAGCTCCACGGGGTCTTTCCGTCCTGTCGCGGGTAATGCGCATCTTCACGCATAGTATAATTTCACCGGGTCTCTCGTTGAGACAGTGCCCAAGTCGTTGCACCTTTCGTGCGGGTCGGAACTTACCCGACAAGGAATTTCGCTACCTTAGGACCGTTATAGTTACGGCCGCCGTTTACTGGGGCTTCGGTTCTATGCTTCGCACCGAAGTGCTAACATTTCCCCTTAACCTTCCAGCACCGGGCAGGTGTCAGCCCCTATACTTCGCCTTTCGGCTTCGCAGAGACCTGTGTTTTTGCTAAACAGTCGCTTGGGCCTATTCACTGCGGCTCCATGTTAATGAAGCACCCCTTCTCCCGAAGTTACGGGGTCATTTTGCCGAGTTCCTTAACGAGAGTTCTCCCGCTCACCTTAGGATTCTCTCCTCGCCTACCTGTGTCGGTTTGCGGTACGGGCACCTATGATCTAACTAGAGGCTTTTCTTGGCAGTGTGAAATCAGGAACTTCGGTACTAATTTCCCTCCCCATCACAGCTTGAAATTGTTGAACGGATTTGCCTATCCAACTTTCTCACTGCTTGGGCGCACACATCCATCGGTGCGCATTCCTTATCCTACTGCGTCCCCCCATCGCTCAAACAATCATGAGGTGGTACAGGAATATCAACCTGTTGTCCATCGCCTACGCCTTTCGGCCTCGGCTTAGGTCCCGACTAACCCTGAGAGGACGAGCCTTCCTCAGGAAACCTTAGGCATTCGGTGAAAGAGATTCTCACTCTTTTTTCGCTACTCATACCGGCATTCTCACTTCTAAGCGCTCCACCAGTCCTCACGGTCTGACTTCACAGCACTTAGAACGCTCTCCTACCATTGTTCGAAGAACAATCCGCAGCTTCGGTGATACGTTTAGCCCCGGTACATTTTCGGCGCAGAGTCACTCGACCAGTGAGCTATTACGCACTCTTTAAATGATGGCTGCTTCTGAGCCAACATCCTGGTTGTCTGGGCAACTCCACATCCTTTTCCACTTAACGTATACTTTGGGACCTTAGCTGGCGGTCTGGGCTGTTTCCCTTTCGACTATGAACCTTATCACCCATAGTCTGACTCCCAAGCTGAAGTAATTGGCATTCGGAGTTTGACTGAATTCGGTAACCCGGTGAGGGCCCCTAGTTCAATCAGTGCTCTACCTCCAATACTCAATGCTTGAGGCTAGCCCTAAAGCTATTTCGGAGAGAACCAGCTATCTCCGTGTTCGATTGGCATTTCACCCCTACCCACACCTCATCCCCGCATTTTTCAACATACGTGGGTTCGGGCCTCCAGTCAGTGTTACCTGACCTTCACCCTGGACATGGGTAGATCACACGGTTTCGGGTCTACGACCGCATACTATAAACGCCCTATTCAGACTCGCTTTCGCTGCGGCTCCGTGTCTTCCACTTAACCTTGCATACGATCGTAACTCGCCGGTCCATTCTACAAAAGGTACGCCGTCACCCATTAACGGGCTTCGACTACTTGTAGGCACACGGTTTCAGGTACTATTTCACTCCCCTTCCGGGGTGCTTTTCACCTTTCCCTCACGGTACTGGTTCACTATCGGTCACTAGGGAGTATTTAGCCTTGGGAGATGGTCCTCCCGGATTCCGACGGAATTTCTCGTGTTCCGCCGTACTCAGGATACACTCCGGAGAGAATTCCTTTTCGACTACAGGGCTGTTACCCGCTATGGCTGACCTTTCCAGATCGATTCGTCTAAAGAATTCTTTTGTAACTCCAAAGGAGTGTCCTACAACCCCAGAAAGCAAGCTTTCTGGTTTGGGCTAATTCCGTTTCGCTCGCCGCTACTCAGGAAATCGCATTTGCTTTCTCTTCCTCCGGGTACTGAGATGTTTCAGTTCCCCGGGTCTGCCTCCATTATCCTATGTATTCAGATAATGGTACTGTCCCATTACGAACAGCGGGTTTCCCCATTCGGAAATCCTCGGATCAAAGTTTACGTACAACTCCCCGAGGCATATCGGTGTTAGTCCCGTCCTTCATCGGCTCCTAGTGCCAAGGCATCCACCATGCGCCCTTATTCACTTAACTAAGTTAGTAAATAAGCGTACTAATTTATTAGCCTTGCTTTAATTTTTAAAATTGATGTCGTTGTTACTCTTATTTAGTTTTCAAGGTACAAGCTTTCACAGGATGTGGTGACTTCTGTGTTCGTCACAGGACGTGACGGTTCTTAACAGAAAATCCTTATCCTTTGAGAGATTTGCTCTCTCAAAACTGAACCAAACAACCATGTATGTCCTTACTATCTTAAAGATAGCGTTCCGAATATTCCTTAGAAAGGAGGTGATCCAGCCGCACCTTCCGATACGGCTACCTTGTTACGACTTCACCCCAATCATTGGTCCCACCTTCGGCGGCTGGCTCGCATATTGCGTTACCTCACCGACTTCGGGTGTTACCGACTCTCGTGGTGTGACGGGCGGTGTGTACAAGGCCCGGGAACGTATTCACCGCGGCATGCTGATCCGCGATTACTAGCGATTCCGGCTTCATGTAGGCGAGTTGCAGCCTACAATCCGAACTGAGAATGGTTTTATGGGATTTGCTTGACCTCGCGGTTTTGCAGCCCTTTGTTCCATCCATTGTAGCACGTGTGTAGCCCAGGTCATAAGGGGCATGATGATTTGACGTCATCCCCACCTTCCTCCGGTTTGTCACCGGCAGTCACCTTAGAGTGCCCAACTAAATGCTGGCAACTAAGATCAAGGGTTGCGCTCGTTGCGGGACTTAACCCAACATCTCACGACACGAGCTGACGACAACCATGCACCACCTGTCACTTTTGTCCCCGAAGGGAAATCCCTATCTCTAGGGAGGGCAAAAGGATGTCAAGACCTGGTAAGGTTCTTCGCGTTGCTTCGAATTAAACCACATGCTCCACCGCTTGTGCGGGCCCCCGTCAATTCTTTTGAGTTTCAGCCTTGCGGCCGTACTCCCCAGGCGGAGTGCTTAATGCGTTAACTTCAGCACTAAGGGGCGGAAACCCCCTAACACCTAGCACTCATCGTTTACGGCGTGGACTACCAGGGTATCTAATCCTGTTCGCTCCCCACGCTTTCGCTCCTCAGCGTCAGTTACAGACCAGAGAGTCGCCTTCGCCACTGGTGTTCCTCCACATCTCTACGCATTTCACCGCTACACGTGGAATTCCACTCTCCTCTTCTGTACTCAAGTCCTCCAGTTTCCAATGACCGTTCGTGGTTAAGCCACGAGATTTCACATCAGACTTAAAAGACCGCCTGCGAGCGCTTTACGCCCAATAATTCCGGACAACGCTTGCCACCTACGTATTACCGCGGCTGCTGGCACGTAGTTAGCCGTGGCTTTCTGGTTAGGTACCGTCAAGGTATGATCAGTTACTATCATACTTGTTCTTCCCTAACAACAGAGTTTTACGATCCGAAAACCTTCATCACTCACGCGGCGTTGCTCCGTCAGACTTTCGTCCATTGCGGAAGATTCCCTACTGCTGCCTCCCGTAGGAGTCTGGGCCGTGTCTCAGTCCCAGTGTGGCCGATCACCCTCTCAGGTCGGCTACGCATCGTCGCCTTGGTGAGCCATTACCCCACCAACTAGCTAATGCGCCGCGGGCCCATCTGTAAGTGACAGCTTACGCCGCCTTTCATCTTCTCACCATGAGGTGAAAAGTGTTATCCGGTATTAGCTCACGTTTCCGCGAGTTATCCCGATCTTACAGGTAGGTTGCCCACGTGTTACTCACCCGTCCGCCGCTCATTCCACTCTTCTTCACCCCGAAGGGATCGGAAAAGCTTCCTGCGCTCGACTTGCATGTATTAGGCACGCCGCCAGCGTTCGTCCTGAGCCAAGATCAAACTCTCCAATAAAGTGTTTGAAATGAAATTGACACCAATCAATTTCATATAATGTCTTAGCTTTAAGAAGTGTTACCTTCTTGTTTTATTGAAAAGAAAACACGTTTCTTTTCGTTGACATACTGGTTGTTTTGTTCAGTTTTCAAAGAGCAAATGTTCTGTTGCTTCAGAAGCAACTTTATTACTATATCACGTATCGCATTTTGTTGTCAACAACTTTTTTAAAATTACTTCTCGTTGTTTTTTGCGACAACTTTTATATCTTATCATCCATTCATGTGAATGTCAACAACTTTTTCATTGTTTAATTGCTTACTAGATTTGTTTACCTAGATGAAGAAATGATTTGTATAAACTGTTTATCTATTTAGTATAACCAACACTTTTTTAACAGCAGAATTTATATTACTCTTATTATGGTGATATGTCAATAACCTTTTTAAACTTTTTCCATCGACACTGATGTTCTCCTGTTCCTATCTTATGAAGCTAATGAGAATAATGGACTTTCTACTGACAAATTGATGTATATAAACAATTACCCCTTTTATTGTGGAGCAACCGCTGAATGAAACCGTTCCATATTCTCAGTCAATCTATTTAAATCTGTTAGAAATATTAATAAAGTTAGTCAAATAAATTAAGTGCTTTGATCTACTTGGTACACCAAAGGTAAGGAATCAGATATGCAGTAGAGACTTCTTAAACACAAAAAACACTAAGAATATGAATCATATTCTTAGTGTTTTTACTTAGCCTGGCGGCGTCCTACTCTTGCAGGGACAAAGTCCCAACTACCATCGGCGCTGAAGAGCTTAACTACTGTGTTCGGGATGGGAACAGGTGTGACCTCTTCGCTATTGCTACCAGACAACTATATTTAGGTTTGTACCCTAAAAACTAAATAAGAGTAATGGTCAACGACAATCAAATAAGAATTTAGTTAAGTCCTCGATCGATTAGTATCCGTTAGCTCCACGTGTCACCACGCTTCCACACCGAACCTATCAACCTCATCGTCTCTGAGGGATCTTACTCACTCGAAGTGATGGGAAGTCTCATCTTGAGGGGGGCTTCATGCTTAGATGCTTTCAGCACTTATCCTTTCCACACGTAGCTACCCAGCGATGCTCCTGGCGGAACAACTGGTACACCAGCGGTGTGTCCATCCCGGTCCTCTCGTACTAAGGACAGCTCCTCTCAAACTTCCAACGCCCACGACGGATAGGGACCGAACTGTCTCACGACGTTCTGAACCCAGCTCGCGTACCGCTTTAATGGGCGAACAGCCCAACCCTTGGGACCGACTACAGCCCCAGGATGCGATGAGCCGACATCGAGGTGCCAAACCTCCCCGTCGATGTGAACTCTTGGGGGAGATAAGCCTGTTATCCCCGGGGTAGCTTTTATCCGTTGAGCGATGGCCCTTCCATGCGGAACCACCGGATCACTAAGCCCGACTTTCGTCCCTGCTCGACTTGTAGGTCTCGCAGTCAAGCTCCCTTCTGCCTTTACACTCTACGAATGATTTCCAACCATTCTGAGGGAACCTTTGGGCGCCTCCGTTACTCTTTGGGAGGCGACCGCCCCAGTCAAACTGCCCGCCTGACACTGTCTCCGAACCGGATCACGGTCCTGGGTTAGAAGGTTCATACAACTAGGGTGGTATCCCACGGGCGCCTCCACGTAAGCTAGCGCTCACGCTTCAACGGCTCCCACCTATCCTGTACAAGCTGCACAAACATTCAATATCAGGCTACAGTAAAGCTCCACGGGGTCTTTCCGTCCTGTCGCGGGTAATGCGCATCTTCACGCATAGTATAATTTCACCGGGTCTCTCGTTGAGACAGTGCCCAAGTCGTTGCACCTTTCGTGCGGGTCGGAACTTACCCGACAAGGAATTTCGCTACCTTAGGACCGTTATAGTTACGGCCGCCGTTTACTGGGGCTTCGGTTCTATGCTTCGCACCGAAGTGCTAACATTTCCCCTTAACCTTCCAGCACCGGGCAGGTGTCAGCCCCTATACTTCGCCTTTCGGCTTCGCAGAGACCTGTGTTTTTGCTAAACAGTCGCTTGGGCCTATTCACTGCGGCTCCATGTTAATGAAGCACCCCTTCTCCCGAAGTTACGGGGTCATTTTGCCGAGTTCCTTAACGAGAGTTCTCCCGCTCACCTTAGGATTCTCTCCTCGCCTACCTGTGTCGGTTTGCGGTACGGGCACCTATGATCTAACTAGAGGCTTTTCTTGGCAGTGTGAAATCAGGAACTTCGGTACTAATTTCCCTCCCCATCACAGCTTGAAATTGTTGAACGGATTTGCCTATCCAACTTTCTCACTGCTTGGGCGCACACATCCATCGGTGCGCATTCCTTATCCTACTGCGTCCCCCCATCGCTCAAACAATCATGAGGTGGTACAGGAATATCAACCTGTTGTCCATCGCCTACGCCTTTCGGCCTCGGCTTAGGTCCCGACTAACCCTGAGAGGACGAGCCTTCCTCAGGAAACCTTAGGCATTCGGTGAAAGAGATTCTCACTCTTTTTTCGCTACTCATACCGGCATTCTCACTTCTAAGCGCTCCACCAGTCCTCACGGTCTGACTTCACAGCACTTAGAACGCTCTCCTACCATTGTTCGAAGAACAATCCGCAGCTTCGGTGATACGTTTAGCCCCGGTACATTTTCGGCGCAGAGTCACTCGACCAGTGAGCTATTACGCACTCTTTAAATGATGGCTGCTTCTGAGCCAACATCCTGGTTGTCTGGGCAACTCCACATCCTTTTCCACTTAACGTATACTTTGGGACCTTAGCTGGCGGTCTGGGCTGTTTCCCTTTCGACTATGAACCTTATCACCCATAGTCTGACTCCCAAGCTGAAGTAATTGGCATTCGGAGTTTGACTGAATTCGGTAACCCGGTGAGGGCCCCTAGTTCAATCAGTGCTCTACCTCCAATACTCAATGCTTGAGGCTAGCCCTAAAGCTATTTCGGAGAGAACCAGCTATCTCCGTGTTCGATTGGCATTTCACCCCTACCCACACCTCATCCCCGCATTTTTCAACATACGTGGGTTCGGGCCTCCAGTCAGTGTTACCTGACCTTCACCCTGGACATGGGTAGATCACACGGTTTCGGGTCTACGACCGCATACTATAAACGCCCTATTCAGACTCGCTTTCGCTGCGGCTCCGTGTCTTCCACTTAACCTTGCATACGATCGTAACTCGCCGGTCCATTCTACAAAAGGTACGCCGTCACCCATTAACGGGCTTCGACTACTTGTAGGCACACGGTTTCAGGTACTATTTCACTCCCCTTCCGGGGTGCTTTTCACCTTTCCCTCACGGTACTGGTTCACTATCGGTCACTAGGGAGTATTTAGCCTTGGGAGATGGTCCTCCCGGATTCCGACGGAATTTCTCGTGTTCCGCCGTACTCAGGATACACTCCGGAGAGAATTCCTTTTCGACTACAGGGCTGTTACCCGCTATGGCTGACCTTTCCAGATCGATTCGTCTAAAGAATTCTTTTGTAACTCCAAAGGAGTGTCCTACAACCCCAGAAAGCAAGCTTTCTGGTTTGGGCTAATTCCGTTTCGCTCGCCGCTACTCAGGAAATCGCATTTGCTTTCTCTTCCTCCGGGTACTGAGATGTTTCAGTTCCCCGGGTCTGCCTCCATTATCCTATGTATTCAGATAATGGTACTGTCCCATTACGAACAGCGGGTTTCCCCATTCGGAAATCCTCGGATCAAAGTTTACGTACAACTCCCCGAGGCATATCGGTGTTAGTCCCGTCCTTCATCGGCTCCTAGTGCCAAGGCATCCACCGTGCGCCCTTATTCACTTAACTAAGTTAGTAAATAAGCGTACTAATTTATTAGCCTTGCTTTAATTTTTAAAATTGATGTCGTTGTTACTCTTATTTAGTTTTCAAGGTACAAAGTATAAAATGAGAGATTTGCTCTCTCAAAACTGAACCAAACAACCATGTATGTCCTTACTATCTTAAAGATAGCGTTCCGAATATTCCTTAGAAAGGAGGTGATCCAGCCGCACCTTCCGATACGGCTACCTTGTTACGACTTCACCCCAATCATTGGTCCCACCTTCGGCGGCTGGCTCCATAAAGGTTACCTCACCGACTTCGGGTGTTACCGACTCTCGTGGTGTGACGGGCGGTGTGTACAAGGCCCGGGAACGTATTCACCGCGGCATGCTGATCCGCGATTACTAGCGATTCCGGCTTCATGTAGGCGAGTTGCAGCCTACAATCCGAACTGAGAATGGTTTTATGGGATTTGCTTGACCTCGCGGTTTTGCAGCCCTTTGTTCCATCCATTGTAGCACGTGTGTAGCCCAGGTCATAAGGGGCATGATGATTTGACGTCATCCCCACCTTCCTCCGGTTTGTCACCGGCAGTCACCTTAGAGTGCCCAACTAAATGCTGGCAACTAAGATCAAGGGTTGCGCTCGTTGCGGGACTTAACCCAACATCTCACGACACGAGCTGACGACAACCATGCACCACCTGTCACTTTTGTCCCCGAAGGGAAATCCCTATCTCTAGGGAGGGCAAAAGGATGTCAAGACCTGGTAAGGTTCTTCGCGTTGCTTCGAATTAAACCACATGCTCCACCGCTTGTGCGGGCCCCCGTCAATTCTTTTGAGTTTCAGCCTTGCGGCCGTACTCCCCAGGCGGAGTGCTTAATGCGTTAACTTCAGCACTAAGGGGCGGAAACCCCCTAACACCTAGCACTCATCGTTTACGGCGTGGACTACCAGGGTATCTAATCCTGTTCGCTCCCCACGCTTTCGCTCCTCAGCGTCAGTTACAGACCAGAGAGTCGCCTTCGCCACTGGTGTTCCTCCACATCTCTACGCATTTCACCGCTACACGTGGAATTCCACTCTCCTCTTCTGTACTCAAGTCCTCCAGTTTCCAATGACCGTTCGTGGTTAAGCCACGAGATTTCACATCAGACTTAAAAGACCGCCTGCGAGCGCTTTACGCCCAATAATTCCGGACAACGCTTGCCACCTACGTATTACCGCGGCTGCTGGCACGTAGTTAGCCGTGGCTTTCTGGTTAGGTACCGTCAAGGTATGATCAGTTACTATCATACTTGTTCTTCCCTAACAACAGAGTTTTACGATCCGAAAACCTTCATCACTCACGCGGCGTTGCTCCGTCAGACTTTCGTCCATTGCGGAAGATTCCCTACTGCTGCCTCCCGTAGGAGTCTGGGCCGTGTCTCAGTCCCAGTGTGGCCGATCACCCTCTCAGGTCGGCTACGCATCGTCGCCTTGGTGAGCCATTACCCCACCAACTAGCTAATGCGCCGCGGGCCCATCTGTAAGTGACAGCTTACGCCGCCTTTCATCTTCTCACCATGAGGTGAAAAGTGTTATCCGGTATTAGCTCACGTTTCCGCGAGTTATCCCGATCTTACAGGTAGGTTGCCCACGTGTTACTCACCCGTCCGCCGCTCATTCCACTCTTCTTCACCCCGAAGGGATCGGAAAAGCTTCCTGCGCTCGACTTGCATGTATTAGGCACGCCGCCAGCGTTCGTCCTGAGCCAAGATCAAACTCTCCAATAAAGTGTTTGAAATGAAATTGACACCAATCAATTTCATATAATGTCTTAGCTTTAAGAAGTGTTACCTTCTTGTTTTATTGAAAAGAAAACACGTTTCTTTTCGTTGACATACTGGTTGTTTTGTTCAGTTTTCAAAGAGCAAATGTTCTGTTGCTTCAGAAGCAACTTTATTACTATATCACATATCGCATTTTGTTGTCAACAACTTTTTCGAAATTACTTCTCGTTGTTTTTTGCGACAACTTTTATATCTTATCATCCACCTATGTGAATGTCAACAACTTTTTTCATTGTTTAATTGCTTAATTGCTTACTAGATTTACTTAAACTGTTTTTCTATTTAGTATAACTAACACTTTTTTAACAGCAAAATTCATATTACGCTCCTTATAGCGATATGTCAATAACTTTTTTCAAATATCAAGAGATTTTATTACGAAAAACTAATACCTCTCGTTAATACGCATAAACCCCCTCTTTTAAAAATACTTTATCCTCAAATTAATATTTAGCAGGAGAAGAAATACTTCTCCCACTAAATAAATATCCCTGCTATTAAAAATTAGCCACTACCTTACACCAAGCGTTTCCTTCGCCATTTCTTCCATATCTAGTAATCCAGATTTTATTGCAAACTCAGCGATGCCTACAGGATACGTGGCTTGTAACTCTACAATATGTTCAAACATTGCAGGCCAAACATAACCTCCCGATTTTTCATAAGCAGCCAATTAATTCTCTTAATGATTTTTCTCCAAATGCCATTAGGTGGGATACAAAATCATGAGCCGGATCGTCTACACGTGCCTCTGTCCAGTCAATAAACCCTGTTACACGCTGCTCTTGACTATTAAAATATGACCTGGATGCAGTCTCCATGAATGAAAGCTGTACGTTCTGGCCATAAGATGTCAGTTTCGACCCAGTTCTACCAACGCCCCCATAACTCGTCATTCACACCGAACTTAGCTCTCACGTTTTCCATTCTATTAATCATCGCTTTTCTTATTTCTTCTGGTGTTAAGACAGTTAACCCCACCTGCTTCGCTTCGCTATGATTGATTGCATGTAATTCTACCATCGCACGTCCTATTGATTCATAGTAGTTATCTGAAATGTTCTTCTCATCAATTTCCCATACATAAGCCTGAGCTTCTGGATCGATTGTTCCAGCCGGAATTCCTTTTAGAAGCTTATAAGCAATTAATTCCTTAGAAAAACAATCCAGTTCGGTGATTGAATGGAAATGTTTGGCCTTACCAAACCGAGATTAATTTCTCATTCTTAGTTGTAGGAATAACGTCAGCACGTCTAGGAAATCTTAATACCCAGTTCCCTCCTTCTAAATCCGTTGCAAAGACAACTTGAAAATCCATCCCGGATTAATTGAATTTCAATAAATCCTTTAATACAAGAATTCCATGCCTATTTGCAATTTCAATAATTCTCTCTTTATCCAATGACATTATTCTCCTTCCTTCCTATATATATGTGTAATAAATTCTTGGAATTTTTCTGCATCCGCTTTTTTACAGTCAACCACTAATTTTGTTCCTTCTGGTGCAAAATCTTCCTCCAAAACGTCCGCACGTTCATTAAAATAGGAGACAATTTGACCATCTGTATATGGTATAAGCAATTCGCATCGCACATAATCATTGAAAATTTGTTGCTTGATTTGTTCCGTTAATGTCTCCATACCCTGTCTATTTTTCGCAGAAACATAGACATTATTGCCATCGACCAATGGATAATTTCCCTCCAGTAAGTCCACCTTATTATATGCATGAATTACCGGGATACCTTCTATGCCAATCTCCTCTAATATTTCGTTCGTAAGCTGCCGCTGCTCTGCGTGGTGTGGATTGGATAAATCTATTACATGTATTAATAGGTCCGCTTCTGCCACTTCTTCTAGTGTAGAACGGAATGCTTTGACAAGGTGATGTGGTAATTTATTAATAAACCCTACCGTATCCGTCAGTAAAAAGGTTTGATTCGTTCCTAGTGTTACACTTCTAACAGAGGTTTCCAGCGTCGCAAAAAGCATATTCTTTTCAAATACTTGTTTATCCTTTTCCTCATTATAGAATTCTAACACTGCATTCATCATCGTTGATTTACCTGCGTTCGTATAGCCTACAAGAGATACAACAGGAATCTCATTTTTTTCTCTCTTCCGCCTTTGCATTTTTCGCTGGCTCACTAAATGCTCTAATTCCCTGCTTAACTTCGCTATTTGTTCTTCAATTTTCCGACGATCCATCTCTAATTTCGTCTCACCAGCACCACGGTTATTCAGCCCTGACCCGCCACCTTGGCGCCCTAATGACTCACGGCTGCCAATCAATCTTGGAAGGCGATATCTTAATTGCGCAATCTCTACTTGTAATTTCGATTCCCTCGTCTTCGCACGTTTGGCAAAAATCTCAAGTATTAACGTAGTGCGATCAACAACTTCACAATCCGGTATGACTGATTCTAAATTCCGAATTTGTGATGGAGATAGCTCGTCATCAAAAATGATTGTATCTGCTCCCGTTTCTTCTACCATTTCCTTTAGCTCTTCTATTTTCCCTGAACCAATGTAATGCCCTTGGTTTATCCGATTCAGATTTTGCGTTACATTCCCAACCGTTATGATATTACAGGCAATAGCTAAATTTTCTAATTCCTCCATTGAGTATTGAAAATCATGCTTTTGTTTATTTAAGTTAACACCAACTAATATTGCTTTATTTTCCATAATTATCCCTCCATTTTTTTACATAAAAAAACACAGACCTCTGCCTGTGCACCACGTAAACGGGAAATCAAATTCATCCAATGATAATTGGATCAAAATATGCCTTCACAATGTGATTGGCAATTCTTCGTTCCCTTATTTTTTTAGACAGCAAAAAAGAAGGTAGACTACTCCCCTTCTTTTTAAACATCACGTATTTAAAAGGTTTCCTAATAAAAGGCAGACTAATCCCGTTTACCCTGCAGCACAAACAGAGCCTCCTGAACGTATTCAGTTAACGTATTTCAAAGATTGTAAACGAAGTCTGATAGATGCCATTAGGAAAACCTCCATTTCATTAAATTTAAGTTAAGCTTACCATAACTTTAATCCGCTTTCAACAGCCAATTCATCCAGTAACCACTGCATTTTGTAAATGCATAAACGCAAGTTACCCTTCTTTATCTGCCTCTTCCTTAGTAAATAAAGACAGAATAGTGGAAAACAAATACAATAACATTACAGAAACAAAGAGGAGGGTTGCTTATGAAAATATCACTTGATATTGATAATGATTACGAAGAAACTACTGTAATGATTCAGTGCAAGGAAATCGATGAATCAATTCAGGAAATTCTTGATTTTTTCAAAGGGAGAGAACAGGAATTTTTTGTCGGTAAAGATGGGGATATGCAGCATATTCTTAAACCAGCAGATATTCATTATTTTTATTCCAAAGAAGATAACGTAATTGCAGTCACATCGAATGGAGAATTTATAATGAAAGAAAAGCTTTATGAGCTGGAAAAAGTACTCTCATCCAGAAGGTTTATCCGGCTTTCTAAATCAGTAATTGCAAACCTTTATGAACTTAGTCGATTCGAAGCTTCATTTAATGGCACCCTCTGCGTATACTTCAAATCTGGAGTGAAGGAATATGTCTCGAGGCATTATGTACCAACTATTAAAGAAGCATTAAAAATGAAACGGAGGAATAATTAATGAAAACCTTTCTAATTAGAAGCTTAATCGGTATCTTTTTTGGCGCATTCGTAGCAATTGCGATCACCATTTGTATTATTTATTTTGGTGGTATTAAACAGTTAGAAGGTGAAATGTTTCTTAGAAATTCACTCGGTTCCATCTTTTGCGGCTGGTTTTTCTCGGTATCACCACTATATTTTGAAATTGATTCGCTAAAGCTTCCCACTCAAACTGCATTACACTTTATTACCGTAGCTGCATGCTACTTTGTTTTATCTTTAGGAATTGGCTGGATCCCATTTAGTTTTCCAACCATTCTATTAATACTGGGATTATTTCTTATTGTGTATTCAATTATTTGGTTGTGCTTCTATCTTTATTTTAAAAAGGAAGCGAAAAAACTAAACGCGGAACTTTAACATTCGCCAGGGATTTTTCCCTTTCCAAAATAAATATTAGCTGCTTCTACTGTTAGTTATCGAAGTACTGAACTCTAAGAATTAATGAGGAGGAATATTATTGGAATATATTAGAGATTATGCGATGTATACAGCCATCTTTGGGATGTTTAGTATGTGCTGGTTTGGCTGGGCTCAGGAAAATCCAAGGAAAAGCTGGCGGAAGTATCTTGGGATTGCTTCCGGTATCGCCCTTGTCGTTGGTATCGTTGGCATTTATTTAAGTGCAACCCATTGGCATAGCTCTTCAGCCTTAGCAGATTCAGCCGCATACAAAAACTATTTAATTTTTCTTTTTCTCGAATTCTCTTTAGCAGGGATTGGCGCCTTCTTCTTAATTAAATTTAAACGCAGTAATTTTGTTGCCCCATGGATTGCTTTTATTGTAGGTATTCATTTCATTTGGTTGAAGGACATTTTCCAAGACGCTAGTTTATATATATTAGCAGCTCTTCTTATTGGGATCTCATTCATTTCTTTACCATTATCGAAAAAGTTACAAGTTCCTAATAGCGCGATTACAGGTCCCCTTGCTGGTACATCTCTATTCTGCTTTGCGATTATTGGAGTAATCCGCTTCTTATTAATTTAAATATAAGCCCTAGGCTAAACGCCTAGGGCTTCCCTCTTTCCTGTTTAAATCACGATATGATTGTTTCCGTTCCAACTTCTCGCAGAACACAGCGTCCCTTGCCATGCGGGATGCACATTGGCGTACCGAACATTGGATCACATGCTACACTGCATTTCATTTGAAAGACATCATGTACGAGTTCGCTCGTAATAACTTCCTCTGGTTTCCCTTGTGCGAAAACCTTCTTATCCTTAATCGCAATCATATGATGGGCATATCGACTAGCAAGATTCAAATCATGCAGTACCATGACAATCGTCCGTCCATCCTTTTCATTCAGGTCGAATAATAAATCCAGTACATCAATTTGATGGGTCAAATCCAAGTAAGTTGTAGGCTCATCCAATAAAATGATATCGGTTTGCTGTGCCAGCGTTAACGCAATCCATGCACGCTGTCGTTGACCACCAGATAATGAATCAACGGTTCGGTCCTTCAAATCAACCATATTCGTTGATTCAAGTGCTAATAAAACAGCATCCTCATCTTCTTTTGACCATTGCTTCATGAAACTGCGGTATGGGTGTCTTCCTTGTTTCACAAGTTCATAAACAGTTAAACCATCAGGAGCAATTGGACTTTGTGGCAGAACCGCCAGATTCTTCGCTACATCCCTCGTCTTCAGCTTCGCTATTTCTTTTCCGTTTAATATAACCGTTCCACTCTTCGGCTGAAGCAGACGAGCCAACGCACGAAGTAAGGTCGATTTTCCGCAGCCGTTTGGACCAATTAAAACCGTAATCTCACCCTTAGGTATTTCTATATTTATATCATCTATAATAAGTTTATCGCCAAAACCTAATGTTAAATCTCTCGCTGTTAATGCTTGCACTGGGATCACTCCTCCATCATAGCATACAGAAACACATAGCCATGTATATGCTTTCTTTCAAAACATTACGCTACTAATAGTCTATTTCCTTTATTAAAATTAGTCAATGACAATTACTCTCATTTAGGAGAACAAAAAGTGCAAGTGGCCGTTTATTGACGTACGGACTGCCCCCACTGTATAAGGATGGCTTTCTTATACTACTTACATTTATAAAAAATGCTGTCCACCAAAAAGGAAGACAGCATTTCACTTATTTAACTAATGTATCTAATACTGCATCAATTGTTTTCGCAGATGCTGTAAATCCTTTATTCGTCCAGCTGCTTGCATCCTCAAGCACATATACTTGATCATTTTGTGCTGCTGGTATGTTTTTCCATACCTTACTATTCTCTAATGTTTCAATTCCTTCTTCACCTTCTGCAGCTAATAAGAAAACATGATCTGCATCGAGTTCAGATAGTTTTTCAAGAGAGATTGGGTTCCATTCTGGAGTTGCCTCACCTAATGCTTCAACAAATGATGGATAGTGTAATCCAACTTCTGAATAAAGTACGTCTGCACTATGACGATCTTTCTCAAACACGAAGAATTGACCACCAATTACCCAGATTGCCGCAATCGTTTCGTCACCAATTGCTACTTCCAATTGTTTCCCCGCGTCGGCTACTAAATCCTCAAATCCCGCCAAAGCTTCTTCCGCCTCTTTTTCCTTCCCTAGCAATTGACCAAAGACTTCAATCTGTTTACGCCAATCTCCAGTTGTTTCCTTGGTCATAACGTAGGTTGGAGCAATTTTATTATAATCCTCGTATGTACCTTCATAATTTTCCATATTATTCTCTAAAATAATCAAATCTGGTTCATGACTAAGTACTTGCTCTAATGGCAATGTCCATTCAAGCTTTGGTACATCTTGCAGCTTGTCCTCTAAATGGAATTGCAGACTTTCGCCAATTGCCCATTTCGCAACAGGTGTAACACCTAGTGCTAATAGTGCATCTTCATGAAACGGTGCAATAACTCGCTCTGCACCTGATGGAATCGTAACTTCTCCCATTTCAGAATCAAGCTTTACTTCCGTTTTTTCTGCACTCCCTGCATGATCCGTTGATTCGGAATCGGATGCGCTGTCATTATTACCACAGGCAGCTAAAAGCAGGGCTATGCAAATCATTATACTAAAAAAAAGAAATTCTTTTTTATGATTTGTATTCATTATAATATCTCCTTTATGATATAATTTAGTTTAGATTTTATGATAATGATAATCATTTTCAGTAGGTTCGTCAATATTATTTTTCAGACAGATTAGCTATTAACAAATAGGAGATTTGTATGCGTGCATTTATTAATCATTCCAGTACTTTAAAAACATTCATCAATATAATAACATTTACAGCCCTTGTCGGGGCAATCGCTCTATCTGTTTCTTATGGGGCGACAAAAGTACCATTGGAAACCGTATGGCAGGCTGTTTTTCGCTTTCAGCCAGAAATAATAGCCCATCAAGTCGTTCAAGAGCTACGACTGCCGCGAGCAATTGCCGCTGCTCTTATTGGCGCATTTCTGGCGGTATCGGGTGCAATTATGCAGGGAATGACGCGAAATCCGCTCGCATCCCCTTCTATAATGGGGGTTACTGATGGGGCTGCATTTGCGCTCGTTATTATTTTGGCCTTCTACCCTGCTGTATCGAATTTAGGAGGAACATTTGCTTCCTTAATTGGGGCAGGAATTGCCGTTTCAATCATATTCATTATCGGTTCAATGTCTTCTGGGGGTCTGACTCCCGTTAAATTGGCACTAGCAGGTGTAGCAATTGGAGCATTGATCAGATCTATCTCTTCGGTCATTTCTTTACATTTTCAATTAGAAAAGGAAATAGGATTCTGGATGGCTGGCGGGCTTGATGGTGCTAATTGGAATGCTGTAAAATTGCTCACCCTTTTCGGAATCATTGGTATGCTAATTGCTTTATTCATCTCAAAGTCAATTACTGTCCTGAGTTTAGGAGAGGATATGGCAACTGGATTAGGGCAAAATAACACTTTAATAAAAATTCTCGGCATTTTCTCTGTTCTTATATTAACCGGGATTTCTGTTTCTATCGCGGGGGCAGTGGGATTCATCGGCTTGATCATTCCGCATATTGCTCGGTTTATTATGGGAAAAGACTATCGATGGATTATCCCATCTTCCGCAATCTTTGGTGCATTATTACTTGTGCTGGCAGACCTTGTTTCAAGATTGGTGAATGCACCTTTTGAAACACCAGTTGGAGCAATTACTTCCCTCATTGGTGTTCCATTCTTCCTATACTTAGCACGAAATAGCGGAGGTGGAAGTAAATGAATACCGTTAAAACAAAAAAGCGGAACCAATTTATTTGGATGATGATAACACTAGGTATTTTTATAATAATAATGTTTTTTATTAGCTTAAGTACTGGAGTCATCCAGATTACACCAATAGAAGTAATCAATACGCTTTTACATAACGGAACAGAGCAGCAGGCACTCATATTGTTTGACTTCCGTTTACCTGGAATTGTTTTGGCATTATTAATTGGCGCTATGTTAGCTGTTTCCGGCACCATCCTGCAAGGCGTAACACAAAACGATCTTGCCGATCCTGGAATCCTAGGAATCAACACTGGAGCAGGTCTTGCAGTTGTCTTGTATATCTACTTTTTCCAAGATATGCTGTCCTTAACCGGAATACAATCGATTTTCCTTATGCCGTTTGCTGCTTTAATCGGGGCAATCTTTGCAGCAGTACTAATTTATTTATTGGCATGGAGAAGCGGGATAAATTCTATTCGGCTAGTTTTAGTCGGAATAGGAGTGAATGCAGGGTTCGGTGCAATACTCACGATATTACAATTAAGAATGGATCCCCAGAACTATCGTCAAGTAACTGTATGGCTTGCTGGAGATATATGGAATGCAAATTGGAATTTCGTACTTGCACTATTGCCATGGGCACTTTTGCTAATTCCGATTGCCATTTATAAAGCAAAGGCATTGGATGTTTTCAACCTCGGCGATGAAGTAGCTGCAGGACTCGGGATTAAAATAGAAAAAGAAAGAGGAATATTACTGCTAATTGCTGTTGCATTAGCAGGAGCGGCTGTTGCAGCGGGTGGGGCAATTGCTTTCTTAGGACTTGTCGTCCCCCATATAGCAAGAAAACTGATTGGCCCATTACATCAACTGATCATCCCAATATCAACCTTAATTGGTGCATTACTTCTGATGGTTGCTGATACGATTGGCAAGAATATTTTAGCACCGTCAGAAATCCCAGTAGGTGTTGTTGTTTCGATATTAAGTGCACCATATTTTATCTATTTATTAATGAAAGCAAAATGAGCTGCGAGGAGGATTTCTTATGATACAGCAAGCAGATGTTTACGACATTACGATTATAGGCGGAGGTCCTGTCGGGCTATTTACTGCCTTCTATAGCGGAATGAGGGAAATGAAAACAAAGATAATTGAATTCTTACCATATCTCGGAGGGAAGGTTCCTTATTTTTATCCGGAAAAGATAATTAGGGATATCGGCGGAATACCAATGATTTCTGGAGAAAAGCTAACGGAAGATTTGATTAAGCAAGCAATGACCTTTGATCCAACAATCGTATTAAATGAACAGGTCACGAATATGGAAAGACTCGAGGATGGCACCTTCCTGTTAACAAGCAATAATGGTGCACAGCATTATACGAAGACGATTGTGCTGGCGACTGGCTTTGGCTCATTGAAATCCGTTAAGCTCGATATTGACAATGCAGTTGATTTTGAAGAGAGAAGTCTTCATTATTCCATTAAAAAGCTAGAGAGCTATCGCGATAAAAATGTGCTTATCTCTGGCGGAGGAAATTCTGCGGTTGATTGGGCAAATGAACTTGAACCGATTGCGAATAACGTTACGTTAATCTATCGAAAGCCAGCATTCACTGGAATTGAGAGTAATGTTAGTAAAATGATGAATTCATCGGTAGAAGTGCTTAATCCGTATGAACTGGTTGAACTGAAAGGAACGAATGGGCAAATATCCAGTGCGCTTGTGAAGCAAGTCGCTATGAATGCTACAAAAGAAATAGCCGTTGATAATGTTATTGTCAACCATGGATTTGAAATTAACCTAGGATCAATCGCTGAATGGGGCATGGATATGGAGAATGGAACTATACTTGTTGATCAAACAATGTCTACATCGCTCCCGGGAATATTCGCCATTGGTGACGTTGCAAACTATCCGAATAAGCTCGCCTTAATTGCCGGCGGCTTTAATGAAGGACCGATTGCAGTAAACAGTGCCAAGCAATTTATTTTGCCACATGAACCATTGAAACATCTATTCTCTACACACTATGAACCATTAACTTTAGAAAACTAAGGTTTAACAAGCCTTTCGGTAACAGCCTTAGTTGCACTTATTCGTTAAGAAAGTTTTTATGCTTTCTTAACTGCTAAGAGATTAAAACGAATGCCTTACGGACATCAGGTCTCACGAGTCATTCGTTTATTCCAAAGGCTTTTTTCTAAAACTAGCTGTCACCATCCCCTCCAAGAATACGCCTCCAGACCTACAAACAACTATTTCTCAAGCTGGTTATCTTCATTTCACAAATTCATTAATATATATGTATAAGAAACATAATGAATTTAGAGGAAGATAAATAATGAATGAGAAGAAGATTTATTTACTGCTAACAGATACAGGAACACTATTTACTAGAACGATAAAGATGTTTACAAAAAAACCATATAATCACGCATCCTTCGCTTTCGATTCCAAATTATTAGAAACCTATAGTTTTGGCAGGAAAAATCCCTACAATCCATTTATTGGCGGATTTGTTAAAGAAAATGTTCGCTCAGGACTATTCAAACATGCAAAAGGTGCCATCTTTAGCTGCACTGTGACAGAGGAGCAAATGATGCATTTAAAGCTATTCATACAAAAGATAGAATCACAGCAGCATTGCTATAAATACAACTTCTTAGGACTATTTGCAGTACTATTCAATAAACCAATCATTAGGGAAAATGCATTTTTTTGTTCAGAATTTGTTGCTACTGCTCTATATGAAGCTAGTATCCTCCGCCTTTCAAAGCCCTTATCATTAATCACTCCAGATGATCTGCAGCAGGACGAACAATTTGATTTAATTTATGAGGGGCCTTTAACTAATCTATTCAAGGGAGTAGAAGCATTAAAAGATACAACTTCTGCATTTGCCATGGAATCTATTGGCATATAACTTAAATGCAGTAAAAGTAATACCGATTATACTGCCTATATGTCGTTATTAATCATTTCATAAAGTGAAACTTCAATAAGTGGCGTCAATAGTAGACAGTTATGCAGGATAAAAAAAGGCCTCCATGTATGAGACATGGAAGCCGTTGTTTTGAATAGAAAAAGAAATAATTAGAAGCGACACTGCCAAATCCAGGCTCATTATTAAATATATGTTATAAACTCCTCGACGGGTTTACGATACCCTCTTGGCCCTCTGCTCTCTACTTTTTCCTTACCGATAGTTATCATCATCACCGGCTCAAATTGATCACTTATTTCTAACACTTCTTTCACTTGTTCTGAGTTGAATCCTATCATCGGGCAAGTATCCCAGCCCTTATCTTTCGCTGCCAGCATAAACAGCATAGCTGAAAGGGAACCATTCCTAATTGCCTCATCATGCTGAAAGCTTTCGCCACGATTTTCATATAAGGAAGTAACATCTTCAACTTGATAATCATACTCCTGTTTATTGATAATTCCTAACATCAATAGTCCTTCATAAATTCTTGAAGCATCTTTATAGGCCTGCTTATCACCTGTAACGATAATGACCGCTGAAGATGAGTGTACTTTGTATTGGCCATTTGCAGCCTCTCTTAATTTTTCTTTTATTTCAGGATTCGTCACTACAATATAATTTGCATGCTGCAGATTAAAGGCTGTAGGTCCTAGTTTTACCATTTCAAAAATTTCATTTAATTCTTTTCTCGAAATCGGGTTATCAGGCAAAAAATTACTAGCAGACCGTCTCTCTTTCACTATGGTTTCAAATTCAGCCATTTTATCGCTCCTTAGAATTACAGAAAATATTTTTTGTGATTGTAAATTCACTTTCAAAGCTTTAGTTATTAATTACTCTACATTTAGTCATAATATATTTAATTAAATTATTATTAATTAAATATATTATGACATTTAATTTATTGCTTGTCAATTGCATTTAAACTTTGAATTAATTAAATGAAGACAAAGAAACACTAGTTATCCGATTGCTTTCAGATAACTAGTGTTGGAAGCACTATTACTTTTCCCAGTAGTAAAATACTAGGTATAATTGGATTATTTATCAAATCGTATTTCATCCGAGCAAAATAATTGTCATACTCCCATTACTCCGCAATCGCATGTCTAGCTTCACTAGAACCGATTGCTTCCATAAGCATTTCCTTATTAAAGTCTGGGAAGTATACATCTGTAAAATATAATTCTGCATTACTCACTTGCCATAGAAGAAAATTACTTATCCGTTTTTCTCCACCTGTACGGATTAATATTTCCGGATCTGGCAATGCCTTTGTATATAAATAATTTTCGAATAACCCTTCATTAATATTATCCAATTCGAGGTGATTATTTTGTACATCTTCTGCCATTTGACGGACTGCTTGGAGAATATCGTTTCTCCCACCATAATTAAAGGCGATATTTACAATTAAGCCCGTATTATTTTTGGTCTTATCCATTGCTTTCGTTATCGCCTTCCTAGTTGAATCAGGGATCGTTGTGATATCCCCAGATACAAGAATTTTTATATTCCTTTTCATAAATCCTGGTAGCTTCTGATTGAAAAACTTAACCGGAAGATACATTAGATAATTAACTTCCGCTTTAGGTCGGGACCAATTTTCAGAGGAAAATGCGTAAAGAGTCAATATTTTTATATCAATATCGATACAGGCATCGATCACTCTTTCCATTGCCTGAACACCTGCATAATGCCCCTCGCTTCGAGTGAGACCTCTCGCCTTTCCCCATCTTCCATTACCATCCATAATAATCGCTACATGTTCCGGAACTGATGAAAACATCTTATCCCACCTTACCTTCTTAATTAATCTCAAGATCTAATTTCAATATTTTTTCCGTTACTTCCTGTCTAGTAAAATTAAAGGATTGCCATGTACTTTCAGGCTCATTGTTCACTTCTTCTTTCCGGTATTGGAGTATTGTTCTCAACTCGGGGTAAACCGGGTCCGTTTCGTATAACGCTATTAATCCACCAAGCCCTGTATAGGAGAGGGAATCCAAATAATAAACATCAATTTTCCCCGTCTGCTCAAACCGCTCCAGATTATTATTTACAATCACTTGTTCCACGTTCATCATATTCAGCACTGCATAGAAAACAAGTGCCGTAATCGTATAGAAATGCAGTAAGGTCAAGCCCTCTAGCCAAACCCGTATAAAGGTGTAAGCAAAGATAACCAAAAGATAGATCATAAACGCATGCGCCAAGATTCGATCTAATGTAAATCCATAGGCCGATTCGTACATACTTAAGCGCTGATAAGCAGAAGCCAACATAATTCCACTGACAGCAATTAGCAGTGTATACAATACCTTTAATGTAAGCCTCGTTCGCCTAGCCTTTGTCTTCACGAGTTTCAAGCAGCTGATTAAAATCGTCCAGTTAATTAACGTCACAAACAAGAGCTCGAAGAATCCCCTCCTCGCGTAAGATGCATAAGTAAATCCGCCAAGTAAATTATCACTGAAGAAGTATGGTAACTGGATTGCTGCAAACAATACATAGACTACGTTTAGCATAATTAACACCGTTATAGCCGTCACAGCATCCCAGCGGATTTTCTTTTTATCCTCTTGAAGCAGAAAATCATTTGTTGGTCTTAATTTCGACCGAATGTGTAATACTTGAAAAATCCCAAAAAATAATAGCGTAATTAAAATAACGAGAATAAATCGGAAAATCCATTCTTGAAAACTAAGCTGAAAGACGAAATTAGGCAGGTATAAAATCAGTTCTTCAAACACAGCATCAGCTGACATAAGCAAGACAATAACAACGAAAAGTAAAGGAATGCCAATTGCCAACCCAATAACAATTCGTTTTATAAGCTGTATTGTTGTCTCATTCATGTTCTTGAAGATTCGCCGAAACAGCACCTTACAAAATGCGGTACTATACTGAACTCCCTCTAGAAGCTTCATTGTTAACAGGCGTATAAATCCTAGCCTCTCCCATTTCAAGTTCCTCGGACTTGTAATTAGTACGAGATGGTAAAAAACGAGTGCAGGGATGATTAAGATGTTCAATCCATAAAAGAATTGTGTATCATTAAATAGAAAGCTCCCTGCAAGAATCCAAACAGCAACCATAATGAGTAAACCGATTCGCCGATGATTAAAGGAAAGTCTATACCTGAGAAAAATAACAAGATAAAATCCGGTGATAAACAGAGGATACGCTAAGCCAATTCTGCCGTGGAAGAAGCTAAGCTCTGCCAGTATTCCCAGCCCAAAACAAACGAGTAAAAATAACCAATCTTTCTGCTTTAAATGAATTTCCACTATTAACCCTCCAATACCTAGGAATACGACATACATAGATATACTATGTATACAAACAAAACATGACGCATCAAAAACTGAATTACGATTGCCACTCAATCATTGCACTTATTAGTTAAGAAGTTTCGGGTGCATTCCTAACTAATAAGTTATACAGATGCTCTCCTGCCCCAGCGATATCCGATCCAGCTTATTGGATACAGGATTACAGTACAAAAAATACAAATCAAAATGAAACGAACACTTAAAAGTGGCTCAAACCACTCATATGGGATAAATTTAAATACAACTAAGTACATAAAGCCAATGTTAGGTATAATTGATATTGTAAATGTTTTTCTCAGCAGCTTATACCCACCTTGACCGAATTCTTTTCCTATTTCATAACCTAACAGTGCCCAAAACAACATGTAGACAAGAATTATCAAAAACCTAGCATCTGTTAGTGTTTCCCATATTTTTTCTGCCCATTTCCAATCAAAGGCATTATAGCTAATCGTTAGCAATATTCCACCAATAAAAATAGCAATATTGAGTATTACAAATAGCCATTGGGTCTTTTTCGGTGTGATTGCAGTTTCTTGTTTCCACATCTCTGCAAGCTCTCGGGGTGTCCCTAATCTATCCACAAGCTCATCATAAAGAGACTCTCCATCCATTGGCTCATCCTGCAGCAAATCATATACATGCATTTCATACTCCAGCATGATATTATCTTTTTCCGGATGATCTCCTATTTCTTTCTCTAATTCCTTAAAGAAACGAGAGGAAGCGATGGATTTAAATAAATCATCTTCAGAGGAGCTCATGATTTACTATCCCCAATTAAATTATTCATCATTTGGACATAGCGATGCCACTCCGTTGTCCTTTCAGCCAAAATGTCTTTGCCTTCCAGGGTGATTCGATAATATTTACGGGCAGGGCCCTTTTCTTGATTTTGCCAATAGTGTTCAATATATTCCTGCTTTTCCATCTTATGAAGTGCAGGATACAACGTCCCTTCCTTCATTTGCAGGCTGTGACCACTACGACGATCCATTTCTTTTACTAACTCGTAACCATACATGTCACGTTCATTTAATAATTGCAATACGAGAAGTGATGTACTCCCCTTCACAAGCTCACGATTAAACATTTTTTCACCTACCTAGAATTATTAGGTATCTCCACTATATAAAAATAATAGTGGGATGTAAAGGATTTTTTTATTTTAAATATTGTTGGGAGGATAGTGCATTTTTAGATGAAGAATGCTCACGGGCAGCAGTAAGAAATGCACTTTCTCTCTTATGGCTATTGATTTCAGGGAAGGATAGGAGCTTATAAGGAGAGAAAAAGTAAGATTCTCCTTTAAAAGGTTTATCATCCATAAATAAGGGTAAACATTAAATACAAGGTGAACTACCATTGAAAAGAGTGTTGTATTCAACTTGTAGTGTATGATGTACAACTTGATTACAGATGATTTTCAATGAGGAGAAATGCACAGCCTTGGCGGAAAATTTACTTTTAAGCTTTTAGCGGTTTGCTCGTCTGGAGTCTGATTCAAATGATTTCGTTCACGCAGCAAGATAAAAGGAAGACAAGTAGCTTTTTTGTGAAAGTGCAAGTGGATGCTGACTGAACATCAGGGAGGATTTGAAGCTGGGTGGCTTCAAACCTCCTTTACTGTATCGTAAACAGTCAGACTAGCCAAACTGCATTGACGAGCTTCGTAAGTGGTCGTCGGTTACTATGGTTTGGATTTGAAGAAACTATAATCGGAAATTAACAACAAATTTTCCGTGTGCACCCTGTAATAGGGGTAGAAGGCATGGTCCCGGTGGGGAGCATGCCTTTTTACTATTTCTCAATGTTCAGTAGACAATGCACTCGATTATCATTTATAATATTAATAATCGAACACGGAAGGGTGAACCAAGAGAATATGAAATACTAATCCTATTTTTTTGAAACATTCAGGCGGAAGACATTTTTAAGAACAGAAGCTAATTCTGTCTTCTTAAAGCTGTCGTAAAGTGAATTTTTCAGAATAGGATTGGTGATTTTCTTGGTTTACAGTAGGGATGTATCTTTATATCCCTTTCTATCTGTACCCCACTATGCCTCCTATTCTGAAAATGAATAGGAGGCATTTTTGTCTCCAACATCGAAGGAAATGGGGATGAGCGTATGACATTATTAGAAATAAACAACTTGAAATATTATGTAAAGGATCGGCTATTATTTGATATCGAGCATATCCAGATTGAGAATCATGATCGCATAGGTTTAGTTGGAAGAAACGGGAGCGGCAAAACGACATTACTGGAAATTCTCGCTGGAACAAGGGAAATTAGTGAGGGAACGATCGATTCCCAGGCAACTAAAGAGCTGCTTCCACAATTAAAGAATACAAATACTACAAAGAGTGGTGGAGAAGTAACACAGGAATATATCAATCACTCAATTGCCAGAAAAACAGACATTTTACTTGCGGATGAACCGACAACTAACTTGGACACTGAGCATATTGAGAAATTAGAGAAGCAGCTTGCAAGATGGCAAGGTGCATTAATTATCGTCTCCCATGACCGTACATTTTTAGATTCCCTTTGCACCTCGATTTGGGAGTTAGACAATGAAATGATAACAGAATTCAAAGGCAACTATTCTGATTATATCGCACAGAAAAAATTGGCAATTAAAAGTCAGGAAAATGCCTATGAGCAATATGTAAATAAGAAGAAGCAATTGGAGAACGCACTGCAATTAAAGGAACAAAAAGCACAACGAGCAACTAAGAAGCCAAAAAATGTTAGTGCATCTGAAGCAAGCATTACCGGTGCAAGGCCATATTTCGCAAAAAAGCAAAAGAAATTGAATCAGGCTGCGAAAGCAATTGAGACCCGCATCGAGAAATTAGATGCGGTAGAAAAAGTCAAAGAAGCCCCGCCAATAAAAATGGTATTGCCAAATGAGGAAAAGTTCAAAGGACGAATCGTAGTACGTGCAGAAAGTCTAGCGGGAAAAATAAACGAGCGCATCCTCTGGAATCCAATAAGTTTTCATATAAAAGGTGGAGACAAGGTTGGGATAATCGGTAAAAATGGGGTAGGAAAATCAACACTTATTAAAAAGATCATAAATAATGAGGCTAGTATTTCCATCTCCCCCGCGATGAAAGCAGGTTATTTCAGTCAAAACTTAGACGTACTGGATCTTAATAAATCGATATTGGAAAATGTCAGTTCGACATCGAAACAGGACGAAACGTTAATTCGAACAGTTCTTGCTAGACTTCACTTTTACCGTGAGGATGTTTATAAAAAAGTAGAAGTTCTAAGCGGTGGCGAACGAGTAAAAGTAGCTTTCGCTAAATTATTTGTATGTGATATTAATACATTGATTTTGGATGAGCCAACGAATTTTCTGGATATTGAAGCAGTCGAAGCACTAGAGGATCTTCTCGCTAATTATCAAGGAACCATCTTCCTTGTCTCACATGATCGCCGTTTCATTGCGACGATCGCCAATCGGATTATGTCGATTGAAAATCAAGAGCTAAAGCTGTTTGAAGGAACATATGAAGCATATAAAACCTATGTTCCGCAAGAAGAGCCTGATCCTGCTGAAGAGGAGCTACTACGAATTGAAACGAAAATTACTGAAGTTTTAAGCAAGCTTAGCTTCGAAAAATCAGCCGAATTAGACGAAGAATTCCAATTGCTACTAGCAAAGAAGAAGAAACTAAAGGAATAATAATTGAAGCAAGCGCCTATTTTTATAGGCGCTTGTGTTTTTTCTTAGGGTTTGTGGAATACTTGATGTGATTGAGATTGTGCGATTTATTGTGTCGAATATCAGCGGGACAATGGTAAATATCGGCGGGTTTCCGTATTATTTCAGCTAATTTACTAGGGATATCAGCATATTTAGTCACTAACCATTTCCTTTCAAATGAATCACTAAATCTTTCATTGGTTCTCCTATATTTGATACAATCTAACTAGTATTGATTACATAATATGAAGTGAGGAAGTTAGTACATGACAGATTCTTATGAAGCTGCAATCCAGTTCAAGCATGTTAATTTTTCAGATCGCAGCACATCGATTTTAAAAGATATTACAGGTTCATTCCCGAAAGGAAAAATTACGACATTAGTCGGTCCCTCTGGCGCAGGAAAAACAACATTATTTAGATTATGCAATCGACTTATTTCTCCTAGTTCAGGAGAAATTCTTATTAGTGGGAAGAAAATCGATCAATACAATCCAATTGAATTACGTCAAAATGTCGGACTTGCACTCCAAAGTGCAACAATGATTCGTGGCACAGTCATGAAAAACCTTTCACTGCCGTTAACTCTGAAAGGGAGCAAATTATCAAAAGAAGATGCGAAGGAATTAATGCAGGATGTAGGGCTCAGTGAGGGATTCTTAACTCGTAATGTGAAAGAACTATCTGGCGGTCAGCGCCAGAAAGTCTCCATTGCCCGCACTCTCGTCAATAAGCCGAAAATATTATTACTTGACGAAATTACATCTTCACTTGACCGAGTATCCCAGCAGGACATCGAAGAACTTATTGTTAGAATCAATCAGAAATACGGTACGACAATTATATGGATCACCCACAATTTAACCCAGGCAATTACTATTGGAAAGTATTCTTGGGTAATGATAGACGGAGAAGTCATTGAATCTGGAGAAAGTTCATTTCTGAATAATCCTCAAAATGACCGAGTTAAACAATTCATTAAGGGGGATTTAGTATGACATTTCTTACATTGTCTTTAGCTTTAATTTTTGTCTTAATTCCAATTATATTATCAAAGGCATTTAATCTGGAATTAGAAAAAGATACCGTTATTGCAACCGTTCGATCAATTATTCAGCTACTTATCGTCGGTTATATCCTCCAGTTCGTATTTGATTCCGAGAATATAATCTATACCGTTCTGATGATTGCATTAATGATTGGAGCCGCAACACAAAACGCACGTAAAAAAGGTGCTGCAATTAAAGGTATCACTTGGAAGCTAATTGTGACATTTGTTTTTGTTGAGATATTAACACAAGGTATCTTACTCGGCTTCCATATTACTCCGGCCGAAGCACAATACATAATCCCAATTAGCGGAATGATGATTGGTAATTCGATGGTACTTTCAATCCTATTCCTTAATCGATTTACTGCAGAGATAAATGCACATCAGGATGAAATAGAGCTTATTCTATCACTTGGTGGTACGCCAAAGCAAGCAATTCATTCCCAATTAATTGCTTCAATCAAGGCAAGTACGATTCCCACTATTGAGAGCCAGAAAACAATTGGACTTGTCCAACTCCCTGGTATGATGAGTGGACAAATTATTGCTGGTGCGGATCCTGTTCAAGCAGTGCAATTCCAATTACTCATTCTCTTTCTGCTCTTGACAACGGTGGTTGTAACAAGTGTATTACTTGGGTTCCTGTCCTATCCAACTTTATTTAATAAACAAATGCAATTATTGAAAGTAGATGCGTGAGATAACTAACACCCTAACAAAAACCCGAGCCATAATTGGCTCGGGTTTTTTCTATGCATTTTCTTGTTCAAAATAACTGCATACAACATTTCCAACTGCTTTAGCGGAAACAAGGATTGCATCTTCGTCAATATCAAATTTAGGATGATGATTGAAGAAAGGCTCTTTGACACCCTTTGGTGTACAACCAATGAAGAAATAGCAGCCTTTAGTTTTCTTCAAATAATATGCAAAGTCTTCAGATGGAGACAGCTTCGGAAATTCTTTCACTTCTGTAATATCTTGATCCATGGAATGGTTTAATGCTTCAGCAACAAATGCCGTTACTTCTGGATCATTATACAATGGCGGATAATCCGCAGTGTACGTTAATTCACACGTTACACCAAATAATTCTTCAATCCCTTTCACAACACGGTGGAATTCTTTGTCGATAACCTCTTTTGCGTCATCGTCAGAATAACGGATATCTCCTTCTAACTCAATGCTGTCTTTTATTACGTTAAAGCTTCCCTTACCATCGAATGAGCCAATCGTAACAACGCCAGCCTTCATCGGGTCTAGCCTTCTGCTAATTACGGTCTGCACCGCATTAACAAAATAAGCACCTGCAACAATTGAATCGTTCGCTTTATGTGGAGAAGAACCATGTCCGCCTGTTCCATTGATTTTTAATTTAAAATAAGATCGACCGTTAAAGGAATACCCGCTATGGTATCCTACCGTACCTGCTGGTGCTAATGGTAAGATATGAATCCCGAAGATTCGGTCAAGATCATCTAAGGCACCTGACTCAACAATACTTTTCGCTCCACCTGGTGGTTGCTCTTCAGCATGTTGGTGAATAATTTTAATCGTACCATTAATTTGATCTTTTAATTGGATAAGGCAATCCGCAAGTACTAGCATGTACGCTGTATGTGCATCATGACCACAAGCATGCATAACTCCCTCGTTTTTCGATTTAAACGGGACATCCGCTTCTTCGGTAATTGGCAATGCATCGAAGTCTGCTCTTAAACCAATCGTTTTGCCAGGCTTTCCACCCTTAATGGTGACTATAATACCGTATCCGTTTCCTACATTTCGTTCGATTTCTACATCTTTCCCTTGATAAAAATCAGCAATATAGTTTGCCGTATTCTCTTCTTTAAAGGATAACTCTGGATTTTCATGTAAATGGCGGCGAATTTCTATCATTTCATCTTTGCGTTGTTCTAACATCTTCATCAATTCTTGTCTCATCATAAATCCTCCTCATAACGTATTGCTTTTCTTCTTTAAACGATATACCTCTGGATTTTCATGAAATAGCGACGAATTTATCATTTCACCTTTTCGGGATTGGAGTAGATTAATAAGTTCATTTTTCACCATTTCCATCTCCTTTAGTAAATGTTAATGTTCAACAACCGGTTTAGATGTATGTCTTGAAGTTTGTGAAGGTTTCCCGACGTTACTAGGAACTAAAACAATAATTGAGATTAATGCGAGTACTGCAAAGATAACGTTCGTAATAATCCCTGCTGAGGCAGCGACCTCTACACTGCTAAATCCTGCAATTGTACTATAGATTGTTGCAGAAATTGCAACCCCGAAAGCATTCCCTAAAGAACTTGCCATTTTATACACCCCAGAAGCTTCTCCTACTTTATCATCAGGAGCATAAGAAACTGCTGTATCTGTTGATGGCGTTGCATACATTCCAAGTCCAATACCGAATAAGATAAAACCAACGAACACGACAATTGTGTACATTAAATCAGGTAAGAATGTTAATCCCATAATTCCTACGCCGATAAGAGTTAAGATTGTCCCCCACACCATCGGTTTTTTTGCACCAGTACGTTGCATCAACTTTTCACCAACGCGAATCATAGCAAGTACTGCAACTAAATAACCAATTGACAGCATTCCTGATTGAAATGCACTGTAACCACGACCAACTTGAACATACGTATTAGCGACAATTAATGTACCAGCAACAGCATTTAATAGGAAATTGGAGATTGTTGCAGCAGTATATGGTTTACTTTCGAACATTTTAAAGTCAATTAATGCTGTTGTTCGTTTAGCTTCATACTTAACGAAAGCTACAATTCCCACAATTGATACTACGCCGAGAATTATTGTAGCCGCACTTGTCCAGCCTAGGTTTGCACCTTGTGTAATCAATATATTTATAGCAAGTAATGTGATAATAAAAATAGCTAAACCACCAAAGTCAAATTTAAACTTACCTGTTGATGGAGCCTTACTTTCAGGAACATCTTTAATTAGAACCATTGCAAGCAATGCAAAAATAATTGAGAAAATGAAGATCCATTTCCATCCCATATACGTTGCAATTGCACCACCAGCAAATGAGCAAAATCCTGATCCACCCCAAGAACCAATTGACCAGTAGCTAAGTGCACGTTGTCTTTCCGCACCTTCAAAATACTCTTTCATTAATGCAATCGTTGCTGGCATAATACATGCAGCAGATAATCCTTGAAGTACTCGTCCAATAATTAAAAGTGTAGCACCGGTTGTTATTACAAGGAGCAATGAACCAATCACACTAAGAATTAAACCAATATACGTAAGCTTCTTCCGCCCCATTCTATCCGCTAGTCCACCTGCTACTACGATGAACAATCCAGAGAATAAAGAGGTCAAACTAATCGCTATGTTTAATGTACCAAGTGATACACCTAAATCCTCTTGCACTGCAGGAACGATATTTACCATTGCTTGCGCGAATAACCAAAAAGTGATAACACCAAAAACAATACCGATAATCATTTTATTTGTACCTTTATAAGTTGTGGTTTCCATATTATTATTCCCTCCAAATTTTTTATAAAACTAGTGCTAAGTAACGTTTCACCGAGCAATTGCCTTTCATGCTTAATCTGTGAAGCTTAAATCATTCCTAGATGGCTTTATTATTACCATCCTTTTCTTACATATTTACTAAAAGATAAACTGGATAAAAGTGCTAAGTTTCACTGAAAAGTTTTGAGCTCTTTTCTTTTCACATTTTTATTGTAAAAGATTTCCTGTTTTAGAGTAAGTTATTATTTGCCCCTTTCCAGCAAATAACTCGTTATTTTTTCTACTTCAAAAAATATAGGTTATTAAATGACCGTTATTTTTTTACATAAAAGAGAGGATTGACAATAATTGTGTCAATCCTCTCTTCCCATCATATTCTTAATTAAACATTCACGAATCAAAAGCATGTGTTAAATCAAAGCCTTGCGAATATCAAAGAAATGAATCGCATTTATCGATAAATAGGCGTAAAATGCCCATTCTCCTTCAATCGCTTCATCAAATATTTCCAGAGATGGGCGACTTGTCTGGATAATATAATCGATGACTTCCATGTCCATGCCGTATGCACTATTTAATTCCCACCATTTTGTATACAATGCTCCATTATTCTTATCAAATACATGTTTACGAATTTGGTACTCCCCTTGCTCCATGTTTGTGATTGTTACATGAATATCCTTATTTAGTTTTTGGAGAAATGTGTCCTCAACCGAATAATACGGATTAATAATGTTGCTATTCATTAACAATAACTGATATCCACGATCATTTTTCGTCATAATATAATCAGAACCACTTACAACTACTTCCCCCTGAAGCCGCTCTAAGAATTGCATTGCAAAAAAAGCAGGTCGCTTTCCGTTAAAGTAATGAAAAAGTTCCAATCCCTCAATCGGAATATTCCGCTCTTTTCTTCCTTTCTCATGCTGCTCCGTATTAATCCAGAACCCCATTGATTCAATTCTATCTGCAACCTCAAAGGCATTTTTAAGTACTAAAGCACCCCTGAAGAAAGTACCATTCGTATGTCTTGTATTTCCAGAAAGTGTATTCCAGCTAATTAAATGAATTGGCCGTTCTTTCTTATGATGCAATAAATAAGTGAGCAATTTATCTGTCTTCTCCTTTATATATCCTTCCGCTAAGGAGAAACGATCATTACCAAGCTCTTCAAAATTTATAACTTCATTTTGATTTGCTTCATAGCCAAAGAAATCCACTGGAATTTCATCTTTAATTAACCATTGATGCTGAGTGCTTGTCTCTTCCTTTTTAAATGCAAAAGGAAAGAAGGAGCCAACAGAAATAAGCGGAGCATATGTCTTTAACGCATGATAGAATTTCATATACACACGCTCTAAATCTTTCCCACTAACACCCGTTGGATATGATTCATAAAACATAAAATGCCATGTTTCTATGTAAGCCTGGCCATAAACATTAATACAATGACTCATGAATTTATGCAATTCTGTAAAATAGCCATCCTCGTCTGTCGATATTTCCTTATAATCTACCCGAACAAATAATGATAATTCATTTTTTTTAAGGAAATTTAATGCAAAGTCAGCATTGTAATATGGAGATGTTGTTGCAATAATCTCATCAGTTTCAACAGGAGGAATAAATGTCGAGCCTGTTATTAAATTTCGCACTCCAATGTTTTCAAGCCGCATATCCTTGGCTACCATTAATATTTGTGATCGAACACTTTCCTTCAATAGTTCTCTCAATTCGCCAATCATCAAATTATGCATTGGCCGATTAATTTTACTAGTGGAAATATGGGATAAATCGATTTTTAATTCTTCTGATTTTGTTTCGGTATTATTATATGTTTCATCCGAATTCGTTAGTATTGCACCTAATCTTTCCAGAATACTTGGGGTATGAATAATTTCCGATGCATCTTCCAGATTATAGCTCTTTACTGAATCCACTCTTTCTACCTGGTGCTTTTCTCGGTAATTCTTCGGCGTTTCTTCATATATTTCCTTAAATAATGTTGTGAATGACTTTGTGTTTGGAAAGCCGTTCTTCATCGCAATTTGCGAAATGGAATTTGAAGTATACAGTAAATCCTTCAATGAATGCTCCAGCCTGATATTCATTAGAAATCGATTGAATCCTGTTCCTACCTTTTGTTTAAAATAGCGCGATAAATATCCTGAAGACAAATAAAAATGATGCGCTATTTCTTCCAAAGTAATCGATTGATCATAGTTTTTTTCCATATAAGCTATTATTTGATTCAGTCGTTCATCCTTTGTATCAATTTTTTCCAGTGAGCTTCCCTTTTGTTTGAAACGGCGAATCAAAATTAATAGAAGTTCACTTATAAATGCTTGAATTTCGATCTGATAGCTTTCATCGCGACGATAATATGTAAGCATAAGTTCTACTAATAATTTGCGAAGCTTTCCAACCATTAATTCTCTCCCCATATCAATTTCCCTTGAATAGCATTCAAATCGGCTTGTTCGATAAGAAGAATAGGCTTTACTCATATATCTGTCAGAAAGATTCAACATCAAAACACTGTTTGGTCTGCTCCCTTTTGCTTGATAATACTGGTTTCGGTTAATGACAAGCAAATCATTTTCATTCAATAAATAATACCGACTATTTGTTTCAACAGTTATCTCTCCACTTATAACAAGCATTACTTGAATTCCCGTACATATTCTAGGTGCTAATAATTCAATTTGCTGTAAACTGATATTATAATCATCCATTATCGGTTTGTTCATTTATTACACCTCTGCTTCTGATATATCCCTTATTATATAATGAAGTTTATACTGATTATCAAATTTTTTACAGCTTTGTAAAAAAGCCATTTCGCCTCAAAGAGAAAGCAAGCACAGCAATGAAAATTACAAAAGCAAAATGCCAGTGGTAGCGAACACCACTGGCAACTAAACTATGCCTTCTACGAACATAGTTTTATTTTATATTTTTTTGTGAAACTATACCTTACTGTTATTACAAATCTCTTGTTCTATTCTCAGTAATAAGAATTTCCTCCGGATACATTGTTGAGTTCTCTGTTTTGTTTGAAATGAAGTTACGATATACATCACTTTGGTTTTCTTCGTTAACTTCAACCAAAACAATGACTTTATTGTCTTTCAAATATTTTTCATATTCTTTTGCTTGTTCTTCCGGTATGCCGACTCCCACTAGAGCACCGACAATCCCGCCGCCGCCAGCACCAATTCCCAGACCAGCAAGTGTAGTTGCAATGGGCCCCGCCGCTACCAATGGGCCAATACCAGGTATCGCTAACAGCCCAGCTTCAGCGATTAATCCAACAATACCGCCCAGCACACCTCCTGAAACGGCACCAATTCCCGCACCTTTTCCAGCGTTTTTTCCACGTCCGTCTTTTTCTGCTGTCACGCTTGTACCTGTTTCATCTTCAATTTTGTTAACTTGATCTTTGTCCTTGGCAAAAACCGAAATATCCTCGCTTTGATATCCTTGTATTTTCAGTTCATTAATTGCTTTCTCTGCATCTTCTGCTACAGCGAATACGCCGCCAATAATTTTATTAGGCATCTTCTAATCATCCTCCTTAGTATTTGTCCATACTGATATATACCCACTTTGTTGAATATTAATCATATTTGTGTTTCCCTTACCAGACTCGGTGAATACCACATTGAGCTCAATTAATATATCTTCATGTCTTGGCTTTCCCTCCAAAACTCAATAAAAAAGGAAATGATAGCCCTTAGGATACCATTTCCTTTTCTTCAATTCCCTCATTTATTCTGCATCAGAAACTACAGTAAAGCGTTCATTAACATGTGCTGCATTTTCAATTTCATCAACAATTGCTATTGCATAATCTGCATAGCTTACATGGCTCTCACCTTGTGCATTGACGATGAGATTATCTTTTCCTGCTTTGTATGTGCCTGTTCGCTTGCCTTCAGGATTGAAGAAAGCAGCTGGGCTGAGGAATGTCCACTTAATTCCAGTTGAATTTTGCAGGTCTTCGAGGTTTTTCCCTTGATTGGATGCAATGGATTTAAATGCATCCGGAAATTCAGGTGTATCAATTAAACGCGTCGTTTTCGCTTCATCGACATAAAGGCTTCCTGCTCCTCCAACAACGATTAATCTCGTGACTTCAGTACCTTGAAGTGCTGCAATTAATACTTTTCCTAATTCAACATGCTGTTCAGCTATCTCTGGAGCTGTACCAAATGCATTAACAACTACGTCAAATTTTTTCAAATCCTCTGCAGTTAATTGAAATAAGTCTTTTTCCACAACTTCTAAATCTTTGTCAGCCAATTTAGCAGCGTTTCTTACAATTGCCGTTACTTCATGGCCTCTTTCCTTTGCTTCTTTCAAGATCAAACTTCCAGCTTTTCCTGTTGCACCTATAATGCCTACCTTCATTGATAAAACCTCCTAAGTATATTTTGATGTAACCTTTATGGTTACATCAATAACAAAAAAATGGACTATATTAGCCTATTTTTTGATTTAACACTTTAACGAGTTCTTCCATTGTCACCTCGTCCAGAATATTTTCCATCACATCTTGAGCTTTAAACAAGATCAGTTCAAGCACACCCTGAATATTCGCTCCAACAGCACAATTTGGATTCGGGTCATTATGAATTTGAAACAGTTCCCCTTCTTCCACAACTTCCACAGCACGATAAATATCGAGCAGCGTAATCTGTTCTAAGGGTTTTAATAGCTCTGCTCCACCAAGACCACGATGAATGGCAATCATTCCAGCATTTTTTAGCTTGCCCATAACTTTTCGTATAATAACTGGATTTGTATTGACGCTTTCGGCAATATACTCAGAAGTACATCGCGTCGACCTTTCAATTGTAATAAGTGATAATATATGAACAGCTATGGTAAATCTGCTGCTGATTTTCATTTTCGTGACCTCCTGTTGTAACCATTATAGTTACATCTTTAATTTTAGTCAATAATTCACTGTCATAATGTATAAACTAATAATTGACATTGAACAACAAATTCGGTATATTATACTTAATTAAATATAAATTAATTCAAAATAATTTTTTTCATACATTTTACGAAGGGAAGAGTTCAATATGAGCGATAATTTATCTTTAAAGACTTTCGTTGTTTTAATGAAGGCAGCGAAGTCGATAGAAGAACTGATCAAGAAGGATATTAGCAGTCATGGTATGAAATCCTCAGACTTTGCAGTAATAGAAGCAGTTTACAGTAAAGGAAGACAAACCATTAGACAGATTTCTGAAGCGGTGCTTATTAATACAGGTTCTATTACGTATGTGATCGATAAATTAGAAAACAACGGGCTAGTAGAAAGAGTTGATTGTAAAGAGGATCGCAGGGTCGTCTATATACAAATTACAGACAAAGGGAAAAAACTAATGGATGAAATTTTCCCTAAGCATCAACAAGTCATTGAAGCACTATTTGAGGGTGTCACATCTGAAGAAAAAGAAATCGTTCTTGACGTCCTTAAAAAAGTAGGAAGAAAAGGAGAGGCATTACGTTAAAACAAACAGCAGGAAAATGATGATTTCCACGCCGGAGTATCAGGCTTTACAATTCGATAAGAAAAATATTTCAATGGCAATATGAACAGAAAATTGACTGCTAGTTGATTTTCTAAAAAATGTGAAGGAGAAAACGCTGTGCTATCCTTTGATCCAAAAGAAAATACTGAACGAGAAAACTATAAATTGCTCATTGGCAGTATCATTCCTAGACCGATAGCATTTGTGACAAGTGTCGCAAAGGATGGAACCGTCAATGCTGCTCCTTTTAGCTATTTCAATGTCGTTTCATCTAATCCACCGATGATTTCCATTTCTACTCAGCGTAAAAACGGAAAAAGAAAAGACACTGCTCAAAATATAATAGATAATCAAGCATTTGTTGTCCACATTGTTGATTTGGAAAATGTAGAAGAAATTAATAAAACAGCAGCATCACTTCCGCCTAATGAAAGTGAACTAGCATTAGCGAACTTGACCCTTGTTGACAGTGAAACAATTTCTGTACCCGGGATTAAAGAAGCGAAAGTTCGCTTTGAATGTAAATTGGAGCAAGTGATTGAATTAGGGCAAGATGGTTCAATTGGAACAGATCTTATTATCGGTAAGATTATTCGTTTCCATATCGATGAAGCAATCTATGAAGAAGGTAGAATAAATCCTGAGGCACTTGGTGCTGTTAGCCGCCTTGCTGGACATAACTATGCCAAGATTGGCAAAATATTTTCGATTGAAAGACCGAAATAGATTCTTGTATTTGGATACGTAATAGAATAAATTCGATCTATAATGAAAGGAGAATTATTATATGAAACATATTTTTCAAAAAGGAACAGATAGCACAAAACCAACATTACTATTGCTACATGGAACAGGGGGAACAGAGCAGGATCTCCTTCAATTGGCAGAAATCGTCGATAAAGAGGCAAATGTATTAAGTGTCCGAGGAAATGTACTAGAAAACGGCATGCCTCGCTTTTTTAGAAGACTGGCTGAAGGTGTATTTGATGAAGAAGATCTCATCTTCCGCACAAAAGAATTAAATGAATTTCTAGATGATGCAGCAGTAAAATACGAATTTGACCGTAACAATATAGTTGCTATTGGTTACTCCAATGGTGCAAATATCGCTGCAAGTCTGCTCTTCCATTATCAGAGTGCATTAAAGGCCGCTATTTTACATCATCCAATGGTGCCACGAAGAGGAATAGAGTTGCCAGACCTTTCAAGCAATGGAGTCTTCATTGCAGCTGGTACAAATGATCCAATCTGTCCTTCCACGGAATCAGAGGAATTGAAAACATTATTAGAAAATGCAGGTGCAAGTGTTGAATTACACTGGGAGAACCGTGGACATCAATTAACAATTGATGAAGTAAAAGCAGCTGCTAAGTGGTATAGAAGCTTAATCTCTAATAAATCATAAAAATTGAATAAAATCTCCCCGGGTAATGATAGTTATCCGGGGAGATTTTATTGGTTTCGATGATATGACTGTTATTGTCTTTTTATCGCTTTGTTGAATTATTTTTTCTTCGGGTGCGATCCCTCAAGCTACCATTGGTAAAATAATTCTCAGGGCATATTTCCCTTCCCTCGAATCAAAAAATCCCCACCAAGATTCTAGTTGAATCCTCGGCAGAGATATTTTATACTGTTGTCGCTTGCTTACTTACTTCGCGCCTTACTACTGGCGCAACCTCTGATGCTAATAGTTCAATTGTATTCGCAATATGGCTAAACGGCATTCCACCAATATCCATCTGCAGCATAAATCGTTGATGACCAAACATTTCATGCTGATGAAGGATTTTCTCAACCACTTCCTGTGGACTTCCGATAAACATAACTCTTTCCGGACTTGTCATGTAATCAAATGCCGTACGAGAAACCTCCACATTCTGACCACGCTGTTTATTCATATACTGAGTATATTGCGCGTAATAAGGATAGAACGTATCCTTTGCTTTTTCCATCGAGTCGGCAATAAAACCATGGCCGGTAATTCCTACTTTCAAATGATCATTTCCAGCTAGTCTCCCAGCTTGACGATATGCTTCAACTAGCGGTAAGAATCGTTCATGCTCCCCGCCAATCATCGCAATTGTCAGACCAGTTCCATATTTTCCAGCTCTAGCAGCACTTGAAACCGTTCCACCTACTCCAGTCCAAATCGGTAGTTCGGCTTGTGCAGGTCGTGGTGCAATTTCGGAATTATTTAATGCTGAGCGATATTTCCCACTCCAAGTTACCCGTTCACTCTTATTCAATTTCATTAATAATTGTAAATGCTCCTCAAACAAAGCATCATAATCATCAAAATGATAGCCAAACAGCGGGAAGGACTCCACGAATGCCCCACGGCCAGCAGTTATTTCAGCTCTTCCTTTTGAAATCAAATCGAGTGTAGCGAAATCTTCAAAAAGCCGTACAGGGTCCACTGTATTTAATACGGTTGTTGCACTTGTAAGTTTAATGTTTTTTGTAACTTGAGCAATTGCAGATAGCACCATTTGTGGAGAGGATACGGCATAGTCGAGACGATGATGCTCTCCAATCCCGAATACGTCCAACCCGCCCTGATCTGCCAGCTTTGCTGCTTCAATTATTTCATGAGTTCTATCACCAGCACTGATTACTTTTCCTGTAAGAGGATTTGTTACAATATCCCCCAATGTATAAATACCAATTTCAAATGGTGATTGATTCTCTTGATGTATATTCATTGAATTCCTCCTAAAAAACTAAGGTTTAACCATGCCTTTCGGTGACAACCTTAGTTGCACTTGTGTAGTAAGAAAGTTTTTATGCTTTTTTACTACCAGAAAAATAAACTTAACTTTCATTAACAAAAAGGCTCCTCCTATATTATATGAGGAGCCTCTTCACATTTTGCTTATACTCTTAATTGAATTACATTTCCTGATGGATCTTCTGTAACATAGTAATCCTGCTCTTCCTTAACAGTTGCCCCAACTTGCTTCAACTGTTCGATGATTTCACCTCGAGTAACTTCATCAGGGAATACTAACGTAAACCAATTAAGACCGACACTATTTTTAGCTGGCGCCTTTGCACCAACACCATTCCAAGTATTTAAACCGATATGATGATGGTAACCATTTGTTGAAGTGAATAGCGCGCCAGGGAATTTTGTTACAATATCAAATCCAAGACCTTTCATATAGAACGTTTCTGTCTTGTCTAAATCGGCTACATGTAAATGGATATGTCCCATTAATGTCTCCGCTGGCATTCCTTTCCATGCCTCGTTAGTTTCCGCAACCAGACTGTCCCCGTCCAGTGCGACAGTTGCCATGTCAACGATTCCATCTGCCCATTTCCATTCGGAAGCTGGGCGATCATGGGCAATTTCAATTCCATTCCCATCAGGATCATCAAAGTACAATGCTTCACTTACATAGTGATCAGAAGCACCTAATCTCATTTGGCCACCTGTAGCCTTAATAATATGCTGTAAAAATGCAGATAAATCCGCGCGTGTTGGTAATAGAATTGCAAAATGGTATAACCCAGTTGTTCTTCCCTCTTTTGGCAACACATCTGCTGGCTGCTCTAATGTTAATAGCGGTGTCTTTCCGTCCGCAGATAACACTGCTTTGTCATTTGTTTGTTCGATTACTTTAAATCCCATAAAATCGCGGTAATACGTAATTGAGCGCTCCAAATTCGTTACATTTATATTAACTTGCCCTACATAGATTGATGGTTTCTCAAAAAATTTCTTTTCCATTGTTTTTGTCCTCTCTCATGTTTATTTATATTTCATTTTTCCACATAACTAGAAAGTAATGTGGAAAAAGCGTAATTTTCACTATACTTAATTATAAATTTAAACCAAGTTACTTTATGTAAGTATTATATAAATACAATGATATTATGTCAAGCTAATTCTCGTTAAGGGCATAAGAGGCATATTTAGTCTATTTCCAAAACTTGTATATTATAATAAAAGGAAAGCATCTTATTGATTTTTTAAATGGGGTGAATGCAAATGATAAAATGTATAGTAACCATACCAGCTCTCAATCCAACAGATAATTTAATAAATTATGTTAGAACCTTAGCGAATGACGGAATCGCACATATTATTGTCGTAAATGATGGCAGCACTAAAGATTCCTTGCCAATTTTTAATGAGTTAAATCAACAATCATATTGTACTGTACTTACGCATGAAACCAATCAGGGAAAAGGAAGGGCATTGAAGACAGCTTTCACTTATATTAATGAACACTTTAAAGATATGACTGGAGTTGTAACCGCTGATGCGGATGGACAGCATGCTGCAAGAGATGTAATCAAGATTGCTGCTTTATTAGATTCTAAGGAAAATAGATTGATCTTAGGTGTTCGTGATTTCAACCAACCGAACGTTCCAAAAAAAAGCATTCTAGGTAATAAACTAACGCGGTTTATCTTCCATGCATTATTCAAGGAAAAACTATCAGACACTCAAACAGGCCTTCGAGGAATTGCGTTCCACGACCTTCCGTGGCTTCTTCAACTAAAAGGAGAACGTTATGAATATGAAATTAATATGCTAATAAACGCCATTGAAAGGCATATTCCCTTACACAAAATCGAAATTGAAACCCTTTATTTCAATAATAACGCAGGTTCTTACTATAAATCCATTCGGGATTCATTGCAGATCATGACTAGAATTACTGCTGGTTTTTTCCGAAAAGGATCTTTAATACACTCGGAAAGCCCCAAGCAGATTGGTGAGAAATAATGCAAAATAAGTATGGCATTTTTTTCAGATTCAATCGTTCGCTTGTTCAAATTGCTTTTCCTAAATATAATGTTCAACTACCAGAAACTTTAAATGAGCCTGTTGTCTTCGTTTCTCACCATCAAAATTTGTTTGGTCCTTTTGTCATGCTGAATTCCTTTCCTGAAACAGTCCGTACTTGGGTGCTTCATGATTTCCTTGATCAACGTGCATGCTATAAACAGTATGCGGATTTTACATTTACAGAAAGATTCGGATGGAATAAATACCTCGCAAAATCGATTGCCCTGCCCATCTCCTTCTTCATTCCCAAACTATTAAAGTCTGGGAGAGGGATTCCTGTTTATCGGGGGTCCAGGGAGATTTTAGAAACATTTAGGACAAGTGTTGAAGCATTAGAGACCGGCAATCCTATCGCCATTTTTCCTGACGTTGATTACAGTGATACATCATCCACTGTTAACGAATTGTATGATGGATTCCTTTACTTGGAAAAATACTATTTTAATAAAACAGGTAAACATATATGCTTTATTCCTGCGTATGTGAGTAAAAATCTAAAAACAATTGTAGCGGAGCAAAAGATTTATTTTCGTGATGAAGCTGATTTCAAGACCGAGCGAAAAGTTGTGCTGCAAAAAATCCAAGATAACCTTAATATGCTAGCAAGAAAATGCGGCGAACAATAGATTTGTTTATTTTTTTTTGTTTTATCGCCCATATTTTTTAAAGCCAATGAAAGGGGATTCATATATTAATTCAACATTACTGCAAAAAATAATAGCTTTTCATTTTCAGCAATTTGTACTATAATATGCTCTGGCATTATCAAGAAACGTGGTTCGCGACCCTCCCACGCAAAAAAACTAAGGAGAGATTTTAATAATGAATGTAAAAACATTGGTAGTAAACGGCTTGTTAGCAGCGCTCTATGTTGCCGTGTCGTTACTCGTCCAACCATTTGGATTTACGAATGTTCAGTTTCGTATTTCCGAGATGTTTAATCATCTCGTCGTATTTAATAAGAAATTCTTTTTCGGAATTATATTAGGTGTATTTATCACCAACTTATTCTCACCATTAGGCTGGTTTGATCTTATATTTGGGGTAGCACACTCAGCCATCTCATTAAGCATTATTATATTACTTTCAAACTATATTAAGGATAAGTTAGTATTGCTTGTCATGAATGCACTTATCTTTTCATTTAATATGTTTATCATCGCATTTGAACTAAAATTGGCATTGGGTCTGCCATTTTTATTTTCATGGTTAACAACAGCAGCTGGTGAACTTGCAGTACTAGCAGTTGGAATACCATTAATTTATCTTTTAAATAAACGAGTACACTTTGACGATGTTTTATAGAATATAGCAAAAGAAACTCCCAACGACAAATTCGTTGGGAGTTTCTTTCTAATCGATTATATATCATTAGTTGTTAACTGCTTTTGCAGATGATTAAATGCATTATTTAGTTCTGCCATCATTGTTTCAATTGCTTCTTTTTTTGGTTGTTCCTCGGATAAATAGATCGGATCCCCGAAAATAATTTTCGGCTTTTGCCGTTTTAATAAATCACTAAAATTATTTGGACCGACATATGCTGCTGGAACAATCGGCACCTTGCCATATGCTGCAATCGTCACAGCTCCCCTTTTTAATGGAACCTCCTCACTCGTTCTCGTTCCGCTTGGGAAAATCCCAACTACTTTATCTTCCTTCAGTAGTTTTCTCGGAGTTTTTATCGAGCTTGGACCAGGGTTTTCCCGATCAACCGGAAAAGCATTCAAGGCATTCATTAACCACTTAGTAAAACCTGATTGAAATAATTCCTTTTTCGCCATATAATGTATTTTGACTGGAAGTAAGGAAACACCTAACCACAATATATCTACCCAACCAGTATGTGTACATGCAATAACATAGCCACCTGACGTTGGTATCTTCTCTTTTTGAAAAACCTTAATCCTGCCAAATAAGTTCAAGATTATTTTAACTACATACGCTGCGAAATGATACATCCTCTTCTCCTCCACTAGTGTACTTTTTCATTTAAAGGCTCGTTCATTTTATTTTATCACAAAGTGTTATTACCTAGTACTAATTTTTATTTTATTGCTGTTAATCTAACTGCAAACTAATTTATTTAGAGGCTACTAACGAAATAGGAAAAGACAAATCTTCAGTTCCACCAAAAGCTTTTCTTCCGATGAGAATCAGCGTTGCTCCAAACCTTATTACTGTCAGAAGCAAAAGTCAACATTGCCCCTAGTTCGCAATCTATATCAACTGTTTATAGAGAGCAGCCTTTTGGCCAAAAAGAAAGAAAGGATAGTGTCTCCTTTCTTTCTAGTGATCTGATTCTCTATGCATAGCATTCATTTCTTGACTGCCTCTTGAATCTTGTACATATAATGCCCTTGCAGGAACAGCTAATTCGATATCCTCATCTCTAAGAAGTTCCATGATTTTAAAGTTAACTTTCTCATTTACACTTACATATTCTGTCCATGCAGTTGTTTTAGTAAAGTAATGAACCAAGATGTTATAGCCATTTTCATTATACTTGTTAAATTTGACTAAAATCGTTTCTTGATCAATATCCGGATTATTCTTTAATTGATAGTCAATTTGCCTTACCATCGTTTCTACCTTTTCTTGTGGCGTTTCATACGTTAAGGTTAAATCAAATGAATTTTGACGTTTTTCCATTTTACTCCAATTTGTGATCGGCTCTTTCACTAATGTCGCGTTTGGTACAACGACAAGTGCATCAGTTGCTGTTCTCACTTTCGTACTTCGGAAGGCTATCTCCTCAACCGTACCATCAATACTTGGAGTGACAATCCAATCTCCTTTGGTAAAAGGTTTTTCTGTGATAATTACAAATCCACCAATCATATTAGCAAGTATATCCTGAGCAGCTAACGAAATAGCTAGACCACCCAGTCCTAAACCTGCGACAAAGCCAGTTACATTATAGCCGAATTCCTGCAAGACAACAGTTAGCGCAATCGCGACAATGATAAATCGCAATGCTTTTGAAAGTAAGGGAATAATAATATTATCTTTATCGAAGTCCACTTTTTTATTAATTCCTCTGAAAAATATCGAATCTGAAGAAGCCAAATTATAGAATCCCCATGTAAAAAGGAAAATGTACATAGAACCAATTATATTTTTGAAGAATTCATTCCCCTGATTAAAATGAGGGAAATAAGATGCAGCAATATAAATACCAATAACAGTAAACAACCACTCTACTGGTTTCTTAAATGCAATAAAAATCTCTGCGAACAATTTAGTTGGTGATTTATCACCTAATTTAAGTAATAGTGTAAAGACATATTTCGTAAATATCTTTCTAAACACTAAGAAAAGTAAAAAGATCCCAATTGAAATTCCGAGATCAATCATATTATCATACGTAAAAAATTTCTGCCAATTCATAACTATACATACCTCCGCTGTTCTAGCTGATTGTATGCACCTATTTTAACGTAAAGAGGGGGCATTTAGCAAAAGGTATGGTGATTCTTGCAATTTACAAATCTTGAATAAACGCTATTAATCGGTTTGCTTCTTTGAATCCAATACTTTTATGAAATTCATAGCTCACTTGATTATTCCATTCGATATCAGATCCTACCTGCTTACATCCTTTATTTAGCAGCCAATTTCTTCCTCGTGCAAATAGCTTTTTAGATATTCCCTTTTGTCTAAATTCAGGTAATACATAGATCCCCTCAATATATCCTATAGGACTAGAATTCGATCCCTCGACATAATCTGTTCGGATTGAGAGATGGATAAAGGCAACGAGCCGCTTTTCTATACAATAAAGAAATACTTTATTTTGGTCTGTATCGATACTTTCAGCGAACTCTTTCTTTAGGTTTTCAAAGTCATTGTCAGGCCAGAGATCCATCGCGAGATTTGTTAACTCATGAAGATGGTCGGTACTGGCTTGAATTACTTCCCCCATATTTTGGTCTCCTTTCTTAATTTTAAGTAATTTATTATGACCTTCTAATCATTATTACTTGGAGGCCATTCCTTTTGCAGATGTTGCAGCATCATTTCTTTTTACTTTAAAGGAAAATTAGGATAAAACAAATTTCTTCCTAAAATTCTCCAAATAATCTATGATAATGACAGAATTAATATTCATGACAATTCAATAAACTAATAAACATTGCCCATAAAGGAGGCAGTAAAATGGAAATTGGTATCACTACATTTGTCGAAACTACTCCAGATGTACATACAGGAAAAGTAAGCAGTCATGCAGAACGAATAAGAGAAGTTGTTGAAGAAATTGTATTAGCGGATCAAGTCGGATTAGATGTCTTTGGAGTTGGCGAGCATCATCGACAAGATTATGCTGCGTCAGCACCAGCAGTGCTTCTTGCTGCAGCAGCTTCACAGACAAACCGGATAAGACTGACGAGTGCGGTAACGGTATTATCCTCAGATGATCCAGTTCGGGTATTTCAGGATTTTGCTACAGTAGATGCTATTTCTAATGGACGTGCAGAAATTATGGCAGGAAGGGGTTCTTTTATCGAATCCTTCCCTTTGTTTGGCTATGATCTAAATGATTATAATGAATTATTTGATGAGAAGCTGGATTTGTTGCTAAAAATACGAGAATCCGAAAAGGTAACGTGGAGCGGAAAGCACCGACCTGCAATCCAAAACCGTGGAGTCTATCCAAGACCAGTCCAAAATCCAATACCTGTGTGGATTGCTAGTGGCGGAACTCCAGAATCGGTTGCTCGCGCTGGTATGCTTGGTCTTCCACTTGTTCTAGCCATTATTGGTGGAAGCCCAGTCCAGTTTGCCCCGCTTGTGAAATTATATAAGCGTGCGGCCGAAAGAAGTGGACATGATCCATCTAAATTAACGGTAGCCTCTCATTCGCATGGATTTGTTGCTGAAAGTACCGATATTGCGGTAGAAAAGTTCTTCCCACCTACACAACAAGCAATGAACGTTCTGGGAAGAGAGCGTGGATGGGGAGCATATACAAGAGGAAGCTTTGATCAAGCACGAAGCTTAGAAGGCGCCTTATATGTTGGCGATGCAGAAACGGTTGCCGAAAAAATTATCTTTTTACGCAAGAATGTTGGAATTACGCGATTTATGCTTCATGTCCCGGTTGGCTCAATGCCCCATGAGGATGTCATGAAAGCCATTGAATTATTAGGCAAAGAAGTTGCACCTATTGTTCGAACAGAGGTTGCGAAATGGGAAGCAGAAGAACAAACGGAGTATAAGTAGTTTCTAGTTAAAATAGATTCTTCAGTTTTATAGGCCCTATAATATCTAACCAGGAGGAAAACGATGAAAGTATATGGACATATTATTGACAATCAGACTCGATGTAAGCATTATGCGACTGATAAGGATATTATCGCGATTAAGTTTAAATGCTGTAACAAATATTATCCATGCTATAAATGTCATAATGAGTGCGAAAGTCATACTATTTCTGTATGGAAAAAAGAAGAATTCAATGAATTGGCGATATTATGCGGCGTCTGTAAGACTGAGCAACCAATAAATTTGTATATGGATAATGGTAAATGCGTAAACTGCAATTCTAAATTTAACGATGGGTGTAAAAAACATTACCATCTTTACTTTGAATTTAAGGATATTTGTTAATTTAAACAGAAAGTACGTTTCCTTTTTATTTAAAATTAAGATATAATCTAGGGGTAACTAACGATAATTCGAGGTAAAGTGGATCGGCAGCACCACCCGCTCTTTTTTGGAAAGGGGGTGTTGCTATGTCAGTGTACGAGGCTCTCATGTTTGCAATTGCATTTGCAGCGTTAATTGTGAGTATCTTGGCTGATATTGACAGAAAAAAATAATCCACTTGCCTTGACCAGGTAAACGAATGGATTATTTTTTCTTAATAATTCAGTTGTTGCCGATCCCTTTATTTTGGGTATCGTAAGTTACACTTGTCGTCAAGGTGTTAGCGCACCTTGGCGACTTATTTTTTATTCTATGTTAATTATAATGAAATATTCTGGATTTGTCTAGTTGCCAACAAACCATTATTAATCCGTTACATACTAATATTCGCCTTTCGCTTACTAAAATCAACATCGCGATAATAGGCATTCTTAACTAATAAATTTGGTCCGAGACATTTAACAGCAGGGCAATGACAGTTTAGACTTTGCGCTGTTTTTGTTCCCACCCATCGGGAGTATGCGTCTGGCAGTGATGTCGTCTTGATATTTCCTAATGAAGGTTCATCTCCAAAATCGGTAACAATGATTTCTCCATTAAAAATATTAACATTCAAACGAGACCGGCCATCTGGGTCATTTCTTACTGTCACATTTTTTTCCTTATAAACTCGTTGAAGGAGCTCTAAATCCTCATCATTTCCACTGCAAGCGTAGAATGGCAAGGTACCAAACAACATCCACATGTCTTGATTCCGATGATTTAACATACGATTAATCGCAGTTCGCATTTCATCTAGACTAAGTATTTCTAAGTTGCTAGCGAAATCTACAGGGTACATTGGATGCAGCTCATGCCTCGCACAACCCATTTCATTGATATAGTCATGAATTTGTTCCAAATATGGAAATGTTCGTTTATTCAGCATTGTTTCCGCTGATACCATGACCCCATCCTTAGAGAGACGCTGGGAGTTTTCCACTAACCGTTCAAAATACTTTTTGCGATTTTCAATTGTTGGTTTCCTCTCCATCATTGCAAATCCTGTTTCCGCAAATTCCTCGGCAGTTCCCCAGTTATGAGAGATATGCAGGACATCCAGATAAGGGATAATCTGCTCATATCTGTCATATGGCAATGTTAAATTAGAATTCATCTGTGTTCTTACACCACGGTCGTGTGCATATTTCATTAGTGGAATAACATAATTACGCATCATCTTCTTATTCATCATCGGTTCCCCACCGGTAATGCTTAAGGTACGAAGCTTTGGTATCTCATCTAATCTTTCAATCAGTAATTCAATTGGCAATGCATCTGGATCACTGTTTTGCAGCATGTAACCAACTGCACAATGAGCACAGCGCATATTACACATGTATGTTGTTGTAAATTCAATATTTGTTAAGTTCATTCCCCCGTATTCTTCAACGTCCATATAAGCTTCCCAGGGGTCATATACCGGTGTAATAGTTTTTAATTTCGATGTAGCTATTGCCATGTATGAACCTTCCTTTCTTTGGTGAGACTTACTTATTTTACCACTTCTACTGACATATGCGCGGCAAATCTTTTCTATGTCCAATCTGATTATTTTTTCTCTTTTGGGAAACGCTATGGATGAATTGTTTTTTAAACGATTTATTACATACTGTAAGAAAGAGGAGGATAAAATGGCTAAGGAAAAGAACGAGACGAATATTGAAAACGAAAACACACTAACAACTAGGCAAGGACATCCTGTTACGAACAATCAAAATATCCGTACTGTTGGAAATCGTGGTCCTGCAACTCTCGAGAACTATGATTTTATCGAAAAGATTAGTCATTTTGACAGAGAAAAAGTACCAGAAAGGATTGTCCATGCACGCGGTGCTGGTGCACATGGTTACTTTGAAACTTACGGGAAGGCTGGAGATGACCCGATTTCCAAATATACACGGGCAAAGGTTTTCCAAGAAGAAGGAAAACAGACTCCTGTTTTCGTCCGATTTTCCACGGTTGTTCACGGCTTGCATTCTCCAGAAACAGTTCGTGATCCACGCGGGTTTGCGGTAAAATTTTACACAGAAGATGGAAATTGGGATTTAGTTGGGAATAACTTAAAGATATTCTTCATTCGTGATGCAATGAAATTTCCTGACATGATTCATGCATTTAGGCCAGATCCAGTAACAAACATCCAGGATAGTGAACGATTCTTTGACTTTTGTGCAAATTCACCAGAATCCTTCCACATGGTGACATTTGTCTATTCCCCTTGGGGCATTCCAGCGAACTACCGAATGATGCAAGGTTCAGGTGTTAACACGTATAAGTGGGTGAACGCTGAAGGAAAAGCTGTACTTGTTAAATACCACTGGGAACCGAAGCAAGGGATTAAAAACTTAACAATAAAAGAAGCGGAAGAAATTCAAGGGAAGAACTTTAATCATGCCACACAGGATTTATATGAAGCGATTGAAAATGGCGATTATCCTGAATGGGAACTATTAGTCCAAATTATGGAGGACGGCCCTCACCCAGAGCTTGATTTCGACCCGCTTGACGATACGAAGCTCTGGCCAGAGGAGCAATTTCCATGGCGAGCAGTTGGCAAAATGGTATTAAATAAAAATCCTGAGAATTATTTTAATGAAGTGGAACAGGCTTCTTTTGGTACTGGGGTCCTTGTCGATGGTCTTGATTTCTCGGATGATAAAATGTTGCAAGGGAGAACATTCTCCTACTCTGATACCCAGCGATATCGTGTAGGTGCCAATTATTTGCAGCTGCCTATCAATGCTGCGAAAAAAAGGGTAGCTACAAATCAGGAGGGTGGTACACTAAGGTATCATAATGATAAGGCACCAGGTCAGAACCCTCATGTAAACTATGAACCATCCAGCTTGGGTGGATTAAAGGAAGCAGAACAGACTGGCAAAGAATACACACCGATGGTTGAAGGGTATTTAGTCCGTGAATCGATTGAACGAAATGACAATACGAAACAAGCGGGAGAAACGTACCGGAGTTTTGAACAATGGGAAAAAGACGAATTAATCTCCAATCTTATCGGTGATCTATCTAGCTGTGCAAAAGTGATTCAAGAGAAAATGATTGCTTTAGCAGAGGAAGCGGATGAAGAATATGGTCGTCGCCTGCGAGAAGGTTTAGCTGGAAAAACTAATACAGGAATGGAAATGGCAGATGAAATGCATCCACTCGGTGCAACTGATGCTGAGCAAGCTGTGCAAGATGCGATAGAAAAAGGGCATGACGCAGAGCCGTATTAATTTTTTGTTTTGAGGACTCTTTATTGGCCGGCGTTGCCGCTCGATTTGGGCGGTGGGATGCTCAATTCAGTCATGTAGGGGTTCTTCTGTCTGTTAACTAAGCGCAAGACAATAATTTCCTGAAAACAATAAGAGCACATGATAAGATGAGGTTTCTCCTATTCTTAAGGGGAAACCTCATTCATTTCCGCTTATGCCATCAAAGATTATTATGGATCAAATCAAGTACCTTTCTTAATTCTAGCACCCCTACTTGTCCTGGTGCAGACGCCTTAGTTGCCGTTCCAAAGGTAATCGCAGATCCAAATATCTCACCAGCTAATCTACTAATAACCCCTTGCCCTGCCATCGCCATCGTAACAATCGGTCGATCTGCATAGCGAGTTTTCATTTCATTTGTTGCATCTAATAGTGTGATAACATCCTGCACATTTTTTGGCATCACAGCAATCTTTGGGATATCCGCTCCCACGTCTTGCGCTCTCCGTAACCGGGTAATGATTTCTTCTTTTGGTGGCGTTTTTTCAAAATCATGATTTGAGATGATGACAGCTACCTCATGTTGATGTGCTGTCTCGACAAGGAATTTAACTTCCTGATCCCCACTAAATAATTCGACATCAATAAATTCTACAGCGTTACTCTCTACAGCTGCTTTATTTAATGCGACATAATATTTCATGGAGACTTCCCTTTCTCCACCTTCCTTTGCAGTTCGAAATGTGAAAATAAGCGGAATATCGATTAGTTTCTCTCTAATTTTAGTTAATACTTCTTTTACTTTTTCTATATCCTCAACCGATTCAAAAAAATCTACACGCCATTCAACTAATTCTAAATCTAGGGTTATAAGTAGTTCCGCTTCCTTAAGCAATTGCTCGACTGTTGTCCCTACCATCGGCACACAAATCTTCGGTGCTCCTTCTCCTATCGTTATCCCTTTTACCGTTAATGTGTTGTTCATGCAGTATACCTCCTTTATCAAAACCTCTTGCATATGAATAAAACCATAAGCCGTTCCTATCTGTTAAGATAACGTATTTTTGCGAATACTTCTAATTCTAACATACGTATTTGTAAAAAAAGAACCTCCCAGGAAGAGTCTTATTATCCTTGAGAGGTAGATTTTCTAAATTCCATATTAGATAATACATTACGTTAACTGTTGTTCCGCGAACTTACGATATAACTCATGAGTTTCGATTAATTCCTGGTGGGTTCCAGATCCTGTTACTTCGCCATTTTCGATAAAAATAATTTTATCTGCGTCAACGATCGTCGATAACCTGTGGGCAATAACGAATGTTGTTCGCCCTTCCATTAATCGTGTTAAAGCTCCCTGAACGGCATGTTCCGACTGACTATCTAAGCTTGCTGTTGCTTCATCAAGCATTAGGATTTTTGGATCACGCAGGAATGCACGCGCAATATTAATTCGCTGGCGTTGACCACCAGATAACTTCACACCACGTTCGCCGACTTCAGTATCCAGTCCTTTGGCGAAAGTCTTAATAAATGTATCAGCATAAGCCATTTCCGTAACCTTCCATAACTGTTCATCTGTTACACTTTCTGCATTACTTAGTCCATAAGTCAAATTATCACGAATTGTCCCAGCCATCATCGCACTTTCCTGAGAAACATAGCCAATTTGACTTCGCCATGATACCATCGATAACGCATTGATTGGTGTATCACCAATTCGGATTTCTCCCGCTGTTGGCGCGTGGTATCTTTCGAGTAAACTGAATAAAGTAGTTTTCCCACCGCCACTCGGTCCTGCGAATGCAATCATTTCACCGGGCCTCGCATCGAACGTAATATTCTTAAGAACTGACTCTTCTTCATTATACGCAAAGGAAACATTGTTAACATGAACTGTTTCATTAGCAATATCTTTATCAATTCCTTCTTGTCCAGGTTCTTCCGGTATTTCTAATATTTCTATAATACGTTCTGTTGCTCCTTTAGCCTTTTGCAACTCTGTGAAGAACATTGCAAAGGATGTAATTGGATAAATGATTTGGAAAAGGTAAAGCAGAAACGCAACAAGTGAACCAGTTGACATTGTACCTTCTGCAACGCGAATCCCGCCATAGCCAATAATAGCCACAATAACAAGCATCATAATCGTGTAGATAGATGGACCAATCAGTGCGAAGATCTTCGCTTCTTTTAATCCGTAACGATATAAATTGCCGATTCCAGCTACCCCTTTTTTCTCCTCGACTTTCTCGGCTGTCGAAGATTTCATTAGACGTGCTTCACTTAACGTTTGTTGGATTGTACCGGTAAACGTCGCAGTTTCATCTTGCATCCCTTTCGATACTTTCGACATTCTGCTTCCGAGTGGCATCATAATTGCAAATGTAACAGGGACTGCGATTAACATTAATAATGTCATCTTCCAATCCATAATTATTAAGATAATAATTGCACCTATAATTGTAATGATCCCCGTAATAAACTGAGGAAAATGTTGAGTTATTAGGTCTTTGACGATTCCAGTATCGTTAACAACCCGGCTCACAGATTCTCCACTCGCATGTTTATCAAAATAACTTACTGGTAAACGGATAAGCTTGAACCACATTCTTTCTCGCAGTCTGGCAACAATCCTTTGTCCTACAACAGCTAGTAAATAAGTGGATAGACCGTCTACTACCGCCTGTAAAATAAACACGACGAAGATAACGATAATTAGTGTGACGCTTAATGCTTCCACTGAGAAGCCGTCAACTAATTCCCTGGTCAGAAGTGGGATGGAAAGGCCGACGATCATTGTAATAATACTTCCAATCAAGCCAAATATTAGTGCCAGCTTTGGAACCTTTGTTGATAAAATTAAAGATATAAACGGTTTTAAACCCTTTTTTTCTTTTGGTACCTGTTTTTCCATTAGTGCCTGTCACTCCCCGAATATTGCTGTCATTTTCCGTTTTTAATTGATGCATCGTTATTGATGGCTATATTAATTCATACATAATTGCAATGATGATTGTTGCTGCGGACGCCGCCTCCGCAGCTTTAAGATAAAATGTCATCAAAACTAAGTCTTCTTCTATTTTACTGGATATCTAGAAAAGCACCAGTATGAGAGGCTTTTTCATTTGTTATTTCCTCAGGTGTTCCCTCAGCAATGATTCTTCCGCCGGCACTTCCACCTTCCGGACCTAAATCAATCACCCAATCCGACGCACGAATCACATCACTGTTATGCTCTACAACGATCACAGTGTTCCCAGCATCAACCAATCGATTTAACAATAAAAGCAATTGCTTCACATCTCTTGGATGCAATCCCGTCGAAGGCTCATCCAATAAATAAAGCGTCGATTTATTCGCTGGTTTATTCAATTCTTTCGCTAGCTTCAGTCGTTGCCCTTCTCCACCAGATAATGTCGTTAGTGATTGTCCCCATTTCAAGTAACCAAGTCCAATTTCATTTAATAATTGTACAATTGGATATAGCTTCTTATGATCATCAAAAATCGGCAAGCTTTCTTCAATTGACATATCGAGAATATCTGAAATAGAATTTCCTTTATATGTTACTTGTAAGATATTTTCCTTAAATCGTGATCCATGACAAACCGGACAAGGTATTTCAATATCAGCTGAAAAATACATATTCACTGCTACGAATCCGAGACCTTGACAATTTTCACATCTTCCACCAGTCGTATTAAAGGAGAAATCTTTCGGTTTAAGCTTATTCTCTTTTGCTTCAGGTAAACTTGCAAATAGGTTTCTTATATTTGTAAATGCATCTGTATAGGTTGCTACGTTTGATCGTTGCATTCTGCTTAATGCAGATTGATTCACAGTAATCACTTTATCAATCGATTTAAACCCAGTAATTTTTTCACAACCCTGATATACTCCATTCTCACCAGCCGCTAGCACATCAAAGATTAACGTTGATTTTCCTGAGCCGGACACACCTGTTACCGATACAAGGCATCCTAGTGGAATCGATACCGTGACATCTTGCAAATTATGTTTCGTTGCATTATGGATTGTCAATTGCTCGCCTGAACCTTGTCGATGATTTTCATGCAGGACTGGCTTATCTCTTAAAAATGCCCCAGTAACCGACTCTGGTTGTTTGATTAGTTCAAGCAATGTACCAGCACCTACAACCGTTCCACCGTTAATTCCAGCACCTGGGCCTATGTCAATAATATGGTCCGCTTCTTTCATGACATCAACATCATGTTCAATTACAAGGACCGTATTACCAAGATCTCGCAGCTGTTTCATAATCGTCACTAATCCTTTTGTATCCTTTGGATGCAGTCCTGCTGTTGGTTCATCAAGAATATAGAGAACACCAGTTAAACCAGAACCAAGAATCGATGCGAGCCTTAGGCGCTGTGCTTCCCCACCAGAAAGGGTAATCGTCTGCCTGTCCATAGATAAATAGCCTAAACCAACATGAATGATTCGCTTTACTTTAGAAATAAGATCATGTAAAAATGATTCAACGATTACAACATCCTCTGACCCGAGTGATTGTTGTAAATCTATTAACCAAGCATGCATCGCTTCAAGTGAGTAATCCGAAACATCTGTAATTGATGTTCCTGCAACAAGTACTTCTCTGCTTTCTTTATTAAGCCGCTTTCCATGACAATCAGAGCAGGGCTGTGAATAGAAATAGGCAGCTTCACCTGAACTGGCACTCCCGCCCTTTTCCTCGTATCTTCTCCGCATCCCTGTAAGAATACCTTCAAACTTTCCTTTCCCTACAGATTTTGGTGGCTTGACATCAGGAAAGTGAGCTGAAAAAATGTCGCTTTCCACACCATAATATAATAAATCTCGCTGTTCACCGCTGAAGTCTTTTAATGGGAGATTCTCATCATAGGTAATACCATAATGTTCAGAGGCCGCTTTTATAATCTGTCTTTGATATTCGCCATATGATCCATTCCACATGCCAATTGCGACAGCGCCTTCCTTTAAACTAAGGTTTTCTTTAAATACGGATGCTAAATGAATATCTGTTACGTAACCAAGTCCACTGCATGTTGGACATGCTCCTTCTAACGTATTATATGAAAAATGGGAACGTGTAAGTTTTTCTAAACGGTGATCACAATTATGACATTGAATATATTCTTTGAAGTTAGCTGTCTTTTCTTCAGTTGCCTCTTTATCTAGCGTGGGTAAAATAGTTGTTTGGCAGTTTGGACATGTTCGCTCACCGAGTTTTTCATAAATCAAACGTAAATAAGTATACATATCTGTTACGGTTCCAACTGTTGATCTAGGGTTTCGATTGGTTACATGCTGTCCAACACTTATTGAAGGGGATAGTCCAATCATGGAATCGACTTTTGGTTTACTAAATCCGTCGGTTGGCATGCCCATCGATTCCATAAATTGTCGCTGACTTTCTCGTTGCAAAGTATCTAGTGCCAGTGTCGATTTTCCCGATCCTGATGGTCCGGTAATAACGACGAGTTTATTTTTTGGAATTGTTAGTGAAATATTTTTTAAATTATTTTCCTTCGCACCTTTAATGACAATCATATCTTTCAAATTAGTTCCTCCCTTAATAAGACTCACAGTAATAGTATATAACATTAATGCAAGTGATAAACTTAACGTAAGTATAACTTGTTATAGTAACATTAATTAACATTATTCCGTCATGGTACTTTAAACTTTTTCGCAAGGAATAATCGATTAATTTAATATTTTATTTGCGTGCCTATATTTCCTAATAGTATAAATTCCATCCTCAAATTCATTATTATCCTCTTTCATTTCAAAATAATAACGTACATATTCATTCTACGACATAGATGCAAATGGGAATGTTTTTATATTTTTTCACTCATTTTATGGGATTAATTGACAACTTTCCGTCCTTTACTTTAATGTTTAGGATGAAACTAGGGAGGATTACATAATGGTTAAACCAATCGAAATTGCTCGGAAGCTGGGAATTAGTACAAGTGCACTGAGGCATTACGAAGCATGGGGTATTGTCCCTCCTGTTAATCGTTCCGCTAATGGATATCGGCTTTATACAGACGAGCATGTTGCGTATTTTGAATGTATTCGCGCGATGAACGAGGGATTTGGCATGGATCTTGTACGCAAAATTATGCCGCTAATTCAGGAGCAAAAACTAACGGAAGCACTTTGGCTGGTGAATGAGGCCCAGGCAAAGCTTCACCAAGAAAAGACTAAAGCAGAGCAAGCACTCCAAGCACTCGAATTAGAAGAGCTTGAAGGATTCTCCGCTCGTCATAAAAAGGACTGGTACTCAATTCGTGAGGTTGCTGAAGAAATTGATGTTCCTGCATCAACTCTCAGACATTGGGAAAAAGAAGGACTGATTGAGCCAGAGCGTGAGATTGATAATGGCTATCGGAAATATAGTCGTGCTGATATACGCAGACTATTAATTATTCGAACAATACGGTCTGCTGTCTATTCACTGGAAATTGTCCGGCGAGTAGTAGATGAAATCGATCAAAATAATCTGGCACAGGCTAAAAAGATAGCAAAGGATTCACTTACATATATGGATTATCTGATAAAAAAACAGCTTCGTGGAGGATACTATCTTCATAAATTGTATAGCTTATTAGAAAAGCTTCCAAGTTAATTTGGAAGCTTTTTTTCGTTGGTTCGACAATAACCGGGAAGTGACAGGCACCGTTTTAAACAGGCAACATTTTAACAGGAAAAAATAACCAGTTTCCTAAAAAGTGTGGGAGGGTATCTATTTGAAAAGGGCTAAATTCAGCCTGGTGGTCCTTTAAGGAGGTTACCTATGGAAGCACCTAAGAAAATAATTGAGAAACCCAGCGTACAAGCATCGTTTATTGCTGGTGGGATTACCTTTTTAGCTACTACGGCACCGCTGTTATTTCCTAAGGTAAGAAAAGGGATAAGCCATGCTGTGCCAAAGGTAAAAAAAATTATCAAACGAGCTGACAATCCAACAGAGATGAAACAAGCCGTAAAATCAGAATTTAAAGAAGAAATGACTGAGCAATTTCGCAATAAATTAACTGAAGGCATCCAATCCAAAGCGAATGAAGCAGCAGAAAAGCTGAAGAAAAAGAAGGATGAAAATGCGAAAAAGGTTCACGCCAATGCAGAAAAAGCAGAAGACAAAATGCAGCACGCACTATTGCATGTTAAGAAAAAAGTTGCTGGTGCCAAGGAAACTGGACAGGAATTTCAGAACAAATTAAATAAAAGGAAAACATCAGATACAGGAGTTCGGAGTGCAAATCATATTAAAGGTGTAAGTCATGTTAAAAGTGCTGCCTCCATTAAGAGCTCTACGAAAATTAAAGGTCCAAGAAGCATTAAACATCACTCTAACGTTAGATAATCAAGCTTAACACAGCTTTTTTTAATAATTAGTTCAACAACCGGAAAGGAGCATGTTCAAATGGCTATACAAAAGTCAACCGATAGTTCAAGCTTAGCGGAGGTTATTGACCGAATACTGGATAAAGGAATTGTAATAGATGCATTCGCAAGAGTTTCTGTGGTAGGAATCGAATTGATTACCATTGAGGCGCGTGTTGTTATTGCCAGTGTCGATACATGGTTACGATATGCAGAGGCTGTCGGTTTATTGCAGGATGATTTTGAGGAAGATGGCCTATCAGACCGTTTATCTGCACGTACAGATAGTTTGGATTATGAAGAAGAAGAAGCTTAAACCACAACTGGAATCAGGGTCTGGAACAGATTCCTGATTCCATCCATACTTACGAAAGAGCAAGGAAGTGAGATATATGAAGGTTATGGAGGAAGTAAAACATTTTTTCAATGAAAATATCGCCCCTCCACATAAAATTATTTCTGTTAAAAAACATGAGGAAAATGGTGAGAGTGGCTGGCGGGCACTTGTAGAAGTCATAGAGGAAAAAGAGTATATGAAAAAATATGCCAATGATCAAATGATTGGTTTATATGAAATTTTTCTCGATCCGGAATCCGAGGTTACCGGTTTTTCAAGAATAAGTCTCCGGTTCCGAAGCGATTTGGAGGAACAGGCTTAGTTAGACAGGAGGATCAGACATGACCGATTACGAAGAGAAAAATCAAACAAGTTTATATGAACAATCATCATACTATAAAGGAATTATAAAGCGGTCATTAAGATATTTGGATACTGGCTATCCACTCCACTTCACAGGTCCTTCAGGAATTGGAAAAACAACGCTGGCCCTTCATATTGCAAAGCAAAGAAAACGCCCTGTTATGTTAATTAACGGGAATAAAGATCTTTCTACAGAGGATTTTATTGGTGCTTTTACAGGCTATAAACGCAGAAAATTGAAGGATAATTATGTAAGAAGTGTCCATAAAATCGAGGAAAATGTTACCGAGTCTTGGGCTGATGGAAGATTGCTTGAAGCTGTTAAGAAGGGCTATACCCTAGTATATGATGAGTTTACACGTTCCCAGCCAGAGATAAACAATATATTTTTACCTATACTGGAAGAGAAGATTTTACCTCTTTATGGAACCAAGCAGAAGAAGTCATTTATAAAGGTTCATCCGGATTTTTCCGTTATTTTTACAAGTAACCCTGTGGAGTATGCAGGTGTTTATGAAACTCAGGATGCACTGCTTGACCGGATGGTGACGTTGACGCTTGGATCTTTGGAGCAGGAATCGGAAATTACAGCCGTTATCAATAAAACTTCGATTGAGCGGGAGAAAGCGGAAGCAATTGTTGAATTTATGATGAAGATTAGGAAGCTTTGTCATTCCGGACAGGATTTTCAAGGTCCTTCACTAAGAGCCTCTATTATGATTGCTGAATTAGTAAAACGGTACGACATTCCCGTTGATGGGTCGAACGAGGAATTTTATCAGCTATGCTTTGACATTACATGGTTTCCCCTTCAGGCATGTGTGGAGGACAAACATAAACAACGGGCACAAAGACAGCTCATACAAGAATGCAAAAAAATTAAGGTGGGGTGAATGAAATGATCGATGAACAAGGAATTTATGTTTTTTGCAGTATACAGACAGATAAAGTAGAATCCTTTGGAACAATTCATTTTGAAGGAGAGGAAAGACAGGTTTATACCATTCATTATAAAGACGCCGCGATGGTTGTCACCAAAGTTCCAATGAAAATTTACCATCCTAGTAAAGATAATCTAATGATGCATCAGCAAGTGCTTTCTAAGGTAATGGAAAAAATGGATACAGTTGTTCCAATCAGTTTTGGAAATATGTTCCATAGTGAAGAAGATGTGATTGCTCTGGCGGAAAGCCTTTATCCTCAACTGGTGAAGATTTTCCCACAAATCAAAGGGAAAATTGAGGTTGGTTTAAAAGTTATTGGCAAGAAGGATTGGCTTGAGAAAAACATCAATCAAAACGAAGATGTCATGAAGAAAAAACAGGTGGTACATTCCAAGTCGGAGGCTGCCGGATATTTTGACCGGATTCAACTAGGTGAAATGGCAAAGAACTTCTTCCAATCACTGCAGAATGACATCAAGACAGAAATACATGATGCATTAACACCTCTTGCCGAAGCAGATCAAATTAATGATCCAATTGGTGAAAAAATGCTTCTGAATACAGCCTACCTGATTGACCGTGACAAGGAAGCGGAATTCGATGAAAAGGTAAACAAACTCCATGACAGCTGGCAAGATAAAGTGGACTTTAAATACACAGGTCCATGGCCGGCATATAACTTTATCAATATTAAATTGAAGGTAGAGGAACCCTCTGCATGATTCACAAAATTTTCACTTCGCCAATAAATCTGATTGTAAAAATCGGAGAGAAGGTTCAAGAGGAAGTGGAAAAAGAATTTTATGATTTGGAGCATATCCAAAAGAAATTAATTCATTTACAGATGATGTATGAACTGGAGGAAATTGATGAAGATTCCTACAAACAATCGGAGACAGAACTGTTAATTCGTTACGAAATTGCTAAGAAGCGGGAAATGGAACAAATCAATGAACTGACCAAAGGTAAAAAGTGAGGAACGAATCATGGAAAAATTAATTTATTTATATGGAATTATCCCTGCTAGAGAAAAAGATGTGCAACCCCTCCCCTCTTTTAAAGGCCTGGATGACGAGTCGGAGGTTTACAGCCTTCCTTTTGAGGAAATCGAAGCAGTGGTATGTGAGCTCGATCCAGTAGAATATGGTGAAAAAGAGCTCGAAAAAAAGACAAATGATGTGAAATGGCTTCATCAGAAAGCATTTCATCATCATGAAGCATTAATGAAGCTGTATGAGAAATATCCAATCATACCAATGAAGTTCTGTACCATCTATTCGGGTCAAGCAAGCCTGAAGAATACAATCGAAACAAATCAGTCTCACATGGCCAAACTGCTATCGAATATCGCAGACAAAGAAGAATGGATTTTAAAAATTTATTGTGAGCCCGAAAAAGTAAAAGAAACGGTGACAAACTATAACGAAACAATTGAAGCAAAGAAAGAGGAAATTGCCGCCATGTCACCAGGTCGGCAGTACTTAGAGAAAAGAAGATTAGACCAATTAATCGATCAGGAAGCAGAAAAAGAAAAACACGCTTTTTCAGAAGAAATTCATGATGAATTGGCAGCATTGAGTGTCGATACGGAAGTGAAAAAGAACTGGAATAAGGATGTAACTGGCCGCGAAGAAGAAATGTGCTGGAACAGTGTCTATATGCTTGAGAAATTTGCAGTGGACGAATTTAAATCCGTCATTAAAAAGCTACAGGAGAAGTGGGCAGAATCAGGCTGGCACTTTGAAGTTACCGGGCCGTGGCCATCCTACCACTTCGCCAGGATTAGCTAGTTTGGAGGATACAGATGGAGTTTGAAAATAAAGAGGTTGGTCTCATTGATATACTGGATGTAGTGCTTGACAAAGGTGTGGCTATCAAGGGAGATCTCATCCTCTCCATCGCAGGAATTGATTTAGTCTATCTCGATTTACGCGTATTAATTTCATCGGTTGAAACGTTGATTGAGTCGAATAAGCAAACTGCTGAGAAATTATCATCCAAGCAATTTGATTACGAGAAGGAGGAGTTGGATCGTGCCATCAATCAATCTTAATAACCAACCAAAATCACTCGCAAGTCTTGACCACCGTCCGGAAAAAAGCGGACGGATTGAACTTGACGCTGAGGGTGCTGAAGAAGGCCTTGCCCAGCTTGTCCTTACCGTGATCGAGCTATTGCGCCAGCTTGTCGAACGACAGGCAATTCGCCGCGTGGACGGCGGAAACCTGTCGGAAGAGGAAATTGAAAAACTCGGTGTCGCGTTAATGAATTTGGATATAAAGATGGAAGAGTTGAAAGAGATTTTTAATTTTACCGATGAGGATTTGAACATCGATTTGGGACCATTGGGAAATTTACTATAATTTTAGATAAAAGTACGTGTTCAAAAAGGAGGATGAAAAAGACCGAGCAGTTCGAGGCGGCGCAGATTTGAGCAGCGGGCTTCCACAGGATGTGGTGACTTCTACGTTGTCTACAGGAAGTAGACGGTTTTAGTAGAAGATCCCTGAATGTTTTAGCGTGAGTAGCGGAAAAGCAAGCCAACGAAGAAATGCGAAGTGTCATTTTCACCGGACTATTTGAACAACCTTAAAAGAGAGCTTCCCAGAAGGAGGATAACACACATGGTTAATGGAAACTCGCCGCAAACAACAACACAATCCAGTAATTTAGTCGACGTTCTTGAAACTGTTCTAGATAAGGGTGTTGTAATCGCGGGAGATATACGAGTGGGAATTGCAGATGTGGAGCTACTATCCATTAAGATCAGGCTGATTGTCGCGTCTGTTGATAAGGCTAAGGAAATCGGGATGGACTGGTGGGAAACAGACCCATACCTCAATTCCCAAGCTGCAATGCAGGAACAGGATAAATTAAAAGAGGAAAACCAAATGCTGCTCGAGCGACTAGAGAAATTGGAAGGTAAAATGGCTGGAAATTAACTTTAAAACAGCTGAAAAACCAAAATTTTACTAGGAGGAATGAATGATGACTGAACAAAACAAACAGGAAATGCAAAATAGTAAAGAAGCGCAAGAAAATGTAGAGGTAATGGATAAAGTTTATACAAAAAAGGATGTAATTAAAGGCGGTATTATCGGTTGGGGACTTGGAGTGGCTACCACGATATTATTGGCCCCTAAGTCCGGAAAAGAACTGCGTGGGGATATCACCTATCAAGTAGGATCTGCTAAGGATAAGGCTGTAGATAAATCCCGTGAACTGAGTGATTCAGCAATGGAGAAATACGCTGCAATCAAAGATAGTGCAACGAATAAAACGAAAGAACTGAAAGATAAGATCAACATCGGTAAAAATAAACCGTCAAATGGAGTTAAATCAGAGGAAGAAGACACTGAGAACGAATCCCAATTACAATCCAGTGAAATGGAAAAAGCAATGGGAAATGAACAAGAGGAAGAGCATGACGAAGGGGAAAAACAGAACTCCGCTTCAAGTTCAGATCAAAAAACTAAAGCTAACTCAAAATCCAGCTCTTCCAGTACCAGACGAACAGCTGAGAAAGGACGCCAAGACCGTAATCAGAGACAACAAGCCTAGCATTTGGTAAATAACCGAAAGAAAAGGTGAGTTCTAACGACTCACCTTTTCTTTCGACAAGATTTAGAAGATTGAGAGTTTCTAATAGTTTAAGTCAAAACCCTATCAAATAAATCCCATGGATATTCGCTTGGTGGTGGACATTCTACCTCTATCATCTCTTTTTTAACTGGATGCTCGAAACGTAAGGAATAAGCCCATAAAGCAATTTGCTGACCAGGGAGATTTACGTCTTGACCATATTTTTGGTCACCGTAGATTGGTGTACCCTCTCTAGACAGCTGGACCCGAATTTGATGTGATCTGCCTGTATGAAGCTCGACAGACAGTAAACTATGTCTTTCATTATCAGCAACTTTCACATATTCAAGTGATGCCTCTTTCGCCCCTTTATGACTGGGAGATACAGCATACACTTTATTTTTTTGTTTATTTTTCATTAAGTGATGTACAAGAACAGCCCGATTTCTTGTTGGATTTCCTCGCACAACTGTAAAATATTTTCGTTCCATTGCCTGTCTGCGAATCACGTCAGACATTCTAGAGGCGGCCTTCGATGTCTTAGCAAACACGATAACACCACCAACCGGCCGATCCAAACGGTGAACGAGCCCTAAATAAACATTTCCAGGTTTTTGATAACGAACTTTTAAATCCTCTTTTAGAATAGTTAATAAATCTCTATCCCCTGTATTATCTCCTTGTACTGGGATATTCACTGGCTTCTCAACAATGAGTAAGTGATTATCCTCGTATAGGATTGGTATTCTCATTTATATCAATACTCCTTCCCATCCATTGTACCTACTTTAAAATTAGTAGCAAGTAAATCAGATTGGAAGGAGTTAGTAGGCTATTGCACAGACATTCTAAGCGGCTAAATCTAGCAGAACTTCCATCACATCTACCCCTGAATATCCCGCCTACGATAACTAAGACTACCTAGTACCAATAAAATCGCGGAAATCATCACCATTATGGAAGTTCTCAAATAATCCATATCCTCGACTGGCACTTGTGGAATATGGTGAAATGCGGATAGATTATTCATCCAATCGGGGAACTCTAATATTCCACCGAGATAAATAACGATAAAGCCATAAATCATATATAGCCAAGCAAGCCCAGTTGCTTTTGGAGAAATTCCAATCAGAAATACTGCTAGCCCCATCATAGCCCACATCGCTGGCAAATAAATAAATGCAGCTCCGAGTGCAGTACCTAATGCTAGTGGCTCATCCATTACCAACACTCCTGCTGACCAGAGACCAAGCGCAACTGCTGCCTGCATAATAAAGCTGACAACAATACTTAATGTGATATAACTTCCTAGTAAACTAGTACGAGATACAGAACGACTAAAGTAGTTTTCTGTTAAATTTTTATTCTCCTCACTCTTTAACTTCAATACTGTCATTACTACTGGAACTGTACTGATTAATGCCATAATCGCCATCAGCAAGACAATAAACTGTTCCGTCATTGATTGATCTGTATTGTCTGATAAAAAGGCCTGTATAATCTCAAGGTCTGCAAAATATGTTTCAAAATCTCCTAGAATAGCACCAAATGAAGCACCTAACAGAAATAATCCAATCGCCCACGAAATAATATTTGTCCGTTGTAATCGGAATGCAAGGCCAATCGTTGTTTGCAGAAAACCAGAAGCATGTATGCTCCCTTTTCTTTCCGGGATAAATCCAGACTCAATATCCCGAATCGAATTTAAGTAATATGCGGAGATTCCAATTATAAATGCAATAGCAACGGTTATATATACTGGCCACCAATTATTTTCTACAAATACTCCCGTCCTTACTGTCCATCCAAGAGGCGAAATGAGTGATAATGCCTCACTGCTTACATCACCGATTGCACGTGCCAGATAAGCTGCAATCAAAACTGCGAAGGAAAGCATGCTAGCTCCTCTGGAGGTTTCAGCAAGCTGAGCAAATAGTGCAGTAATTCCAGCAAAAATCAAACCAGAAGCCCCAAGAATTGTGCCATATAAAAAGGCACCCTCTGTATCCATTCCTTCAATACCTAACAGCGAGATACCCGCTGCAATTAGAACAGCCAGTAAAACATTCGTTAATACAATAAAAATTATCGCTCCATTTAAATATGCGAGTCGGCCCACTGGCAGTGAGCGAATTAATTCAACGCGACCATCCTCTTCATCTGCTCTTGTACTCCGTCCAACAAGTAAAATATTCATTATCGCGACCGCAATAGCTGTAAAAAGTAACATTTCCTGAGCAAATAATGAACCAATTGTTGCAAAATCATCATACCCTACACCAAGCATCGCGATCATCGCAGGATTTGCCATCGTTAAAGAGAAAGCTGCTCGTGCCTCTTCATTCGGATAAATATCTGGATATGCTGCAGCTACTGATAATGTCACAGCCACTAATCCGATTAGCCAAAGAAACAGCTTGAGCCGATTTTGCCGAATCATTAATTTCGTTAGATAACCTGTTCCTTTAAAAAGTTGTCGATACATTATCGGAAACCCTCCACTCTAGCAGGGGTATGCTCCCTGCCTTGATAATGGCGCATAAATAAATCCTCTAGCGTCGGTGGAGCACTTTCCAGTTTCACAATTCCAAACTGACTAATATAACGAATTAAGCTATCCATTTCATCTGTATCTAACTGGAAGGAAACCTCCATTCCTTTCTTCTCAATATTGTAAATCCCTTTCATTTCATATAGCTCTGTTATCGATTCTTTTGTTTGAATCGTTAAATTCGTGCGTGTCAGATAGCGCAGTTCATCTAATGTCCCTTTTTCAATAATTTTCCCTCCACGTATTATTGCTACACGGTCACATAACTTTTCTACCTCGGATAAAATATGGCTGGATAGAAGTACTGTTTTTCCTTGCTCCTTTACGTCCATTACACATTCCTGGAAAATTCTTTCCATTAATGGATCCAGTCCTGAAGTCGGTTCATCTAAAATATATAAATCTGCATCCGATGCGAAGGCAGCAATAAGCGCAACCTTCTGCCTGTTTCCTTTAGAATATGTTCTGCTTTTCTTCGATGGATCGAAGTTAAACCGCTCAATTAATTCTTCTCTTCTAGCATGATTTGTAGTTCCGCGCATTTTCATAAAAAGATCGATTACCTCACCACCGGTCAAGTTTGGCCAAAGATTCACATCACCAGGAACATAGGCAATTCGCTTATGAATGTTGACCGCATCTTTCCACACATCCTTACCAAAAATCTGCGCCTCTCCAGCGGTAGCCTTTAACATTCCAAGCAATATTCGTATCGTTGTCGATTTCCCAGCACCATTTGGACCAATAAACCCATAGACTTCACCCGAATGAAGCTCCATGTCTACCCCATCTAATGCCGTAAAATTCCCAAATTGCTTTGATAGATTCTTTGCAGTTAGAACACTCATTTATCATCATCCTTCCTTAATTATGAAATATTTAACTATTTATATTTCATAATATGTTTAATTTATTCCCATTGCAACCATTTTATGAACTATTTGTATTGTTATATTTCATATATTTGTTTAAAATACTATAGAGGTGAACAATATGGACGGATTTGAGCGACGCAGAGAACAGAAGAAAAAGGATATATTAAGGGCAGCCCTTGCCTTATTTATAGAAAATGGTGTACAAAAAGTTTCAATTGCTGAAATTGCCAAGGAAGCGAAAGTATCACAGGTAACGATTTATAATTACTTCGATAGTAAGGAAAATTTAATCAACCTAGTCTTCAAGCTTTATGTTGATCAAATATGGGATGAGATGAAGGTCTTACTCTCAAGTGACCTTCCCTATGAAGAAAAAATAAAACAAATGATTTCCTTTGAAAAAAACATGGCCAACCAGTCAATGAATAATGTATTTTTTCAAGACCTGCTTGAAGACTATGCAACCGGACAAAGCTATGTAGAAGAGGTTTATCTAAAAGAAGGATTGCCATTATTAATTGACTTTGTAAACGATGGAAAAAATCAAGGATATATCGACCCTACATTATCCAATGAGGCGATATTATTTTATTTACAAATGTTTCAGGAATATTTAGGGCAGGAGAATGTTGTTCAAATGGTGTTACCTTTCTCTGAAGACCTAACCAAAATTTTCTTTTACGGAATTTCAGGAAAAAAGGAAGACTAAGAACAAAAGCTTAAAGCTAGTTCGAGCTTTGTACGGACTGCGCCACGCAGTTTGGGGTGGTTCGACGGGTCGAACATTCCTTCGTAGGGGATAAAGAAAACATGCCCCTGCACTTTAGGGGTATGCCGACGTTGGCGAGGTCTGCTTTTAGTCGGCATTCCTTAAAACCAGAATCGATGTTGACTTTCACCACAAGTGTATAAGTGCGACTACGCCTCATGTGTAACCAATCGACAAGTCTTCTTTATCGTGTCATGAGGTGAGGGAAGTCTCGCTAGGAGCACGGGCGCTGGGGCTGGACGTGGTCTCCCTTTTCACTAGGGTTATAAGAGGAAATTTTTTATACTTTTCTATTCTTTCGGTAAAAATCGGCCTAATGGCTGATTTTTTAACCGTCTATAGCCTTCCTTTCTAAAATTCGCATGCGATATACATTCGTAGCTGTTTCCGCTAACTGGTCCATCAAATTGTAGTTCGCGTATGCACCAACAACTGCGCCGATTCCCGGAATCAATTGAAACATCTTCACTAAATCGATATAATCGCGATATTCTTGTTGAAATACTTGCCAGTCCATATCGAGTAGCTTCTCTTTCTGTTCCTCCCAATTTTCAAGGATAAATAATGTTTCTTTCCGTTTTGCATCACTTGAGAATGCAAGCAAAAAAATATGCAAGAGAAATAAGCGTTCTTCGTATTTCTTTGGATCGAAGCCGTAAATTACTGCTGCTTCAAATAAAAATTTCATTTTTATCGATAATAATAATGGAAAATCTGCAAGACCAAGAAAAATTCCTCCTGCACCAGTTCCAGCACCTTCGATAACTGCTGTTTTTCTATATTTCGTATGCTTTTCCTTAAAAGCCTCATCCATTTCATAAAGACTCATTCCCAATTTAGTTGGTTTCTTAGTTGTAATATTAGAGCCTGCAAGCGTGGCTTTTACCATATTTTTAATGGCCTCTGTAATTATCTTATGTGCCTTTTCTGGTATCCAGCTGTTTACCTTATTCTGTGCCTTCTTTGAAAAGCCTTTGATCAGACTTGGCTTCTTCATTACTTTTACACGCCAGGCCTGTACTTCATTATATGCTTTTATCTCATAGTCCCTCATAATCAACTCACCCTTTTTTTCACGTGTTATTTGTTTATACGAATTATAAGCGCAAAAAGTTCTTTTTATTATAATCGCTATTCATAGATATTTTCGGAGCGACTGGCCAGAAAGTAAAAATTATCATAAGTTAGTTCACAGTTTATATGTACTACGAATAAAAAATATATCCCGTCTATGCCAGAATCAGCATAAACGGGATATACAAATTTTCTTAATGATATTTATCAATTATTCCTTATTCTTAACTTTCCAAGGTGTTCCTAAAATCGGGAGTGCCCAGCGGTCAATTCCATACCAACCTGCAACTTTCCACGCTAAAACTAAGAACATCGCAATGATTAACATAACCGGGTTTGAACTAACAGTTCCTGCAAGTAAAAAAGACATATTCATCAGTGCACCAAAGAAAGCAGCAATACCAGTTAATAAACCAACGATTAATCCGAGACCAATCAATAATTCTCCCCATGCAACCATATAAGAAAATACAACTGCGTTTGGAATAACAACACTTTCAAGGAACGTGGCATACCATCCTGCGACTTCACCATCAGAAGCACTAGCTAATACACCGAGCATAAATCCTTCAAGTGCAGTACCAGCATTTTCTCCTACCCAGGCATCATTCGTGATTTTCCCAAATCCAGCAGTTACCCACGTATAGCCAAGGTACAGTCGTAATAACAGCCATATCCATGCTGAGTTTGTATTAGAAAATAACCATTTCGACAATGGATTTTCTTCAACAATTATTTCTTTTCCTCTTGTTCCCTTTCTTACTTCAACCATTTCATCACCTCTCCAAGTTTTCCCCTTCCTTGATATGATATCCAAAAATATTATTTATCAAAACATTTTTTAACGAAGATTACACTGTATTAATATTGCAATGATTACCTACACTAAAACGTGAAATCAGCATAATTATAGGTAATCAATTAATAAAAAAAATACAATTATTATTCGAGATTAATATATTGATGAAAGGTACTTTTTTAACTATACTAATGAAGATATGAGAGGAGTTAATACCATGGAAAAAATGAAGCTTGAATCTAAAGTCTATTCCGTTCTAAAGGATAAAATACAATTAATAAAATCGAATGATCGTGCAATTTACTTGGTGGGGCCAATTAAGCTCCCCGTTAATTTATATGGTGAGACTGTTGAATTTAAATGGTATTGCTGGTTAAATTATGATGAGGTAACAGAGGACTATGAGAAAATCATCGAAAAGCTATCGTCTTCTAATCTCGCTGAGTATCAGCAATCAAGTGTGCTTGTTTATGGTGACTTTGAAAATAATTCAGAAGCATTGATCCGAATGCATTCGATTTGTCATACAGGCGATATATTTGGCAGCAAACGTTGTGATTGTGGTTTCCAACTGAAACAATCGATGAAGAAAATCACAGAACATGGGACAGGTGCTTTGTTTTACCTAGCAAATCATGAAGGAAGAGGGATTGGCTTATTCTCAAAAGCAATGGCATATGTTTTACAAGAGAATGGCTATGATACAGTCGAAGCAAATGAAAGTCTTGGCTTTGTCAATGACTCCAGAAATTATGAAGATGCAATCCAAGTGTTAAAAAGCCTGCGCACAAAGCCTGTAACTTTGATAACGAACAATCCCAATAAGCTAGAAGCATTAGTGAATTCGGGCATGTTTGTTGCAGGCAGAGTACCATTATGGGGCGACATTTCCGAATACAATGAAAAGTATTTGCAAACAAAGATTATCAAATCTGGTCACCTAGAGGCTGAAGGGAATTGCTCAAATGAGTAACCATGAATTCTATATGGATTTAGCACTTAAAAATGCGCAAGCAATGAAGGGACAGACAGATCCGAATCCATTAGTAGGATCTGTTATTGTTAATGATAATTTTATTGTCGGTGTTGGCGCTCACATGAAGGCTGGTGAAGCCCATGCTGAAATTAACGCATTGCGGATGGCCGGTGAAAAGTCAAAGGGTGGCACAATATATGTCACACTGGAACCGTGCTCCCACCATGGAAGGACAGGTCCATGTGCAACTGCGATTGTTGAGGCAGGAATCAAAAAAGTCGTCATCGCTACCCTAGACCCAAACCCAATTGTTGCTGGGAATGGTGTAAAAATACTTGAAGACGCTGGTATTGAAGTTGTTGTCGGAATAAAAGAAGAAGATTCCATCAAAATGAACGAAGTATTTAATAAATATATTATCCATCAGAAGCCATTCATTACATTAAAATCAGGGATTACACTGGATGGAAAGGTTGCTTCCCATTCCTTTAACAGCAAATGGATTACATCTGAACAAGCAAGGCTCGATGTCCATCAGCTTCGAAGTGAAAACAGGGCAATATTAGTAGGGATAAATACAGTATTAAAGGATGATCCCGCGCTAACTGCTCGAATTCCCAATGGCAGGAATCCAATTCGTATTGTCATGGATTCTAAATTGAGAATTCCATTAGACTCTCAATTAGTTACCGATAATCAAGCAGAAACTTGGATATTTACTAGCCAAAATCATGATCAAGAAAAACGAAGCAAGCTGGAGACATTAGGCATCTCCATCTTTGTAACGACTGGGATTGATTCAGTTAACCCAACAGATGTGACAACCGCGTTAGGTGAAAAAGGCGTCTCCTCGGTTCTTATTGAAGGCGGTGGGAATATCAATGCTGCCTTTTTAGAAAATAAATTAATTGATAAAGTCGTTCTCTATGTAGCACCGAAGCTTATTGGCGGAAGTGAAGCCCCCTCTTTCCTTGAAGGGACTGGAATTGATAAGATGAAGGATGCAGTAGAACTAACCGATATTACTATTTCACCAATCGGACCGGACTTTAAATTCACAGGCTATCCAATTTACAAGGATGACATGAAATGAGATTCGGCTTCGATATTGACGACACATTAATCAACCTAAGAGAACATGCCTTCCATATCTACAAAAAAAAATTAAATAATAATCTCGCAATCGATGTTTTTCATGCGATTGAAAGAGTCGAAATCCACGAGCCATTTGGTTTAACTGATGAACAGGGTAAGTCGATGTGGAACCTTTCTCTCGAAGAAATTTATTATACCGACTGCCCAATTTTCCCTGGTGCACTAGAAACATTACAGCGCCTAGAAGAACGCGGTGATGAAATATACTATGTTACAGCTCGCCCAAAGGAACATGGTGAGCGAACCAAACAGTGGTTAACAGAACGAGGATTTCCAGTTCATCATGATCGCTTCTTCTACGGAATGCAGGATCATGAAAAGGTTCATATCATCCGTAAATTGCAGCTTGACTATTATGTGGATGATAAGCCAACAATACTTCATACACTTAAAGATAATAAGACAAAATTATACTTAAAAGATCAATCCTATAATCGCCATCTCGATGAATTCCCACGAATCATCAATTGGACTGATCGTCTATTTTAGCAGATGAGATAGTATCAAACTATCTTGTCTGCGTTTTTTTCTATTACCATTTTCTAAGTGATTTTCTCTTCTTTCTAGGTAATGAAGAGTTGTAAACTGCGAACTACTGCAATGTTGATTTCTCGTTGCGGACAGTTGTTGTCCGTCGGTGCCGCGGCCTGTCCCATTGAAAGAAAATCACTACCGATGAATCTTCTGTCGTTGCTATTCCCGCAGGAGTCTCCTGGCCTCCGCTACAATCAACGGCCATTTGAAAGGTAATACCATCTTATCTAATATAGTGAGAGCTATAAATCGTAAATAATAATTCGCAACACCCCAGCGGAGAAAATACACGAAGACTCCTCGAAAATAAAGTTCAATTTTCTTCATGCGATGTAATGCTGCCGAAACCTTCCTTGTCCTGCAGGAGGAAGGGCCTAGGTGAGACTTCGAAGTGGGAAAGCACAAGAAGGCTCACCAGCCCCCCTAAAGTGCGCGAAGTGTATTTTAGGAGCGACCGGCCAGAGAGCAATTGCTCTCATAAGTTTACTTCTTAGCGATATATTGCATATTCCAATTTAAGCGTTTTTACGGTATACTGTTTTTATAGATATATCATAAGGGGGATGTCCATGCCTATACCAACTAACCATGCAAAACCCATTAGGCAATCTGCCAAGGAGAATGCATTTAAACAGTTACAGCAATGGATTATTGACGGAACACTGCTTCCAGGTGAAAAATTAAATGATACCGAGCTTGCGCAAGCTCTTAGCGTGAGTAGAACGCCAATTCGCGAATCACTACAGCTCCTGGAAGTTCAAGGATTTGTAAAAATGTATCCAGGTAAAGCAACACAGGTAACTGAAGTAGATAGAGAAGCAATCAAAGATCTCCTGCCCCCTCTAGCTGCCTTGCAAGCACTTTCAGCGGAATTAGCAATCCCCAATATAACCAGTGAGACTATCAAATTGCTTGAAAGTACGAATGATCGATTTGCGAGCGCAATCCGCTCGAAAAATTTTTATGCTGCCTTAAAACTAGACGAGGATTTTCATCATATTATTGTTTCTGCAGCTAATAATCCATATATTACTAAAGTTATCGAATCACTCCAGGCTCATGTTAGACGATTGTTTTATCATAATTCCATTACACTAACCGAACAATCAATTGATGACCATGAAACGATAATTTCACTCTTAAAGCAAGGTGACAAGGTTAATATTTCATCAATCATGAAGGAAAATTGGCTACGAACCATCGGGGCTTTTGAAAACGGCAATTAGTGATATTTAAGGAAAACCACTAATATATTATATCTTACATAAAAAAACCGGATCCCTAGTATGGGTTCCGGATTTTTTGTACTTATGCTTCTTGTGTTGCAGTTGAATGCTGTATACGAGCGATAATACCTGTGATGGCAATTACAATAAGTGCCGGCAGTAACCATCCAAGTCCCTGTTTATACAACGGCAGGTATGTTTCATAAAAATCAATAATAGGGCTTAGCCAGTTAAAGTAGTCTATTTTAAGAGATAAACATAACTGCTTCAACCCATCGATGATACTTACGAAAAATGTGACAATTGTTGTTGCAACATAGACAAAGCGCTTATGCTGGAACAATGGTGAAACGAACGTTAGTATCATCAGCACAATCGCTAGAGGATACAAGAACATTAGCATAGGAAGTGAATAGGTAATAATATTTGTTAATCCAAAGTTTGCAATAACAAATGAAAACGCAGAAAAGAAAATTACAAAAGCTTTATAGCTAACTTTAGGCAGTAATGTGTGGAAGTATTCTGCATTTGCAGTGATTAATCCAATAGCAGTTGTCAAACAAGCAAGGATGATCACAATTGCCAGCAGTATCAAACCAATAGATCCAAAGTAATAGTCTGCCGCGCCGCTAAGAACTGGTCCACCATTGTCAAAGAAACCTAATACACTTGTGCTTGTCGCTCCTAAATATCCGATTCCTACATAAATAAGTGCTAATAATGAAATTGCAATAATGCCTGACTTCGAAGTTGCACGTAGTATACCTGATCTAGATGTAACTCCCATTGATTTTACAATATTGATGACAATAATACCAAATACTAGTGATGCAATTGCATCCATCGTGTTATATCCTTCAAGAAACCCTTTTGCAAATGCACCACTTACATATCCTTCTCCTGGTGGCTGGATTGCCCCCATTGGTTTAACCAAAGCTGTAATCAAAAGAAAAACAAGTAATACTACAAGTGCAGGTGCTAATATTTTCCCAACATTATCCACTATCTTCGCTGGATACATTGAAAATAAAGCCGTAACCAAAAAGAAGAGGAAACTAAATATCATTAATGCTTCAACTTGAAAACCCTCACCAACAAAGGATGAAATACCTATATCATACGCAACTGTCCCGGTACGCGGTGTTGCAAAGAATGATCCAATCGTTAAGTAAAGCAATGATGTAAAGAGTATTCCATAAATTGGATGAACTCTACTTGCAAGGTCTTGTAAATTATTACTGCCTGAAAAGCCCATTGCCAAGATTCCAAGTAATGGAAGTCCTACTCCAGTAATCAGAAATCCGATTATTGCTGGTAAAAGATTGGTCCCAGCATATTGCCCCAACTGTGCAGGGAAGATTAAATTTCCTGCTCCGAAAAATAATGCAAATAGCATAAATCCAATTGCTAAATATGCACCAACTGATATCTGCTTGTCCTTCATTTTATGTTCCCCCTAGTTGGTATCGTTCTATGACGTATTCCAATTGTTATTTTATTCAGATAATTCCATCTGATTAAGTGTAATATTTGTTATCATACTATCTTTTTCAGTATAATGCAATATATTACAAATGTTTTTCCGACAATCTTCGAGAAAATATCCAAAGCAGCTGACTATACTCATGAAGTCAAAGGTTCTAGACTATTGTATTTTCCAATATAAACCATACTTTAGATGATAGAAAAGTACAAGCATCGTTTTAGATTTGAAAAAGAAATATATTGCTATCAAAAAAAGACCATTCCCACTTTTTACAGATAGGTATGGTCTTCACATATTCTTTTCCATTATCATCATACAGATTGTTTATAATCACTTATCCACGCTTAATCTTCCAAATATCTGTAGCATATTCCTGAATCGTCTGGTCACTCGAGAATTTGCCGGAATAAGCAATGTTAGTAACACTCATATTGAGCCAGGTGGACCGGTCGCGATATGCACGTTCTGCAAGCTCATGTGCTTCCAAATAAGGTTCAAAGTCTTTCAGTACAAAGTACGGATCATTATGATAGAGGATATTATAGTAAATATCCTTAAATTCAATATCATGGATGCCGAATTCGCCTTGATTTAATTGATCCAATATTCTTCTAATCCGGTCATCCGTGTTATAAATATCTTGAGCGTTATATCCACCATTTTGATAATAATGTAACACTTGTTCCGATGTTAATCCAAAGATAAACATGTTTTGATTTCCGACTAGGTCATTAATTTCAATGTTTGCTCCATCAAGTGTACCAAGGGTCAATGCACCATTCATCATCATCTTCATATTCCCGGTACCAGAAGCCTCTTTACTAGCAGTTGAGATTTGTTCACTAATATCTGCTGCTGGAATAATCTTCTCTGCAAGACTAACATTATAATTTTCTAGAAAAATAACTTTTAGTTTCCCTTGAATATCCTTGTCATAATTTACAATGGAAGCAACGGTATTAATGAGTTTAATTACTTCCTTTGCCATATGATAGCTCGGTGCAGCCTTTGCACCAAATATAAACGTTCTTGGAGTTAAATCCTGATTTGGATTCTCCTTCAGCTCGTTATATAAATAAATAACATGGAATATATTGAGAAGCTGGCGTTTGTACTCATGCAGTCGTTTTATTTGTACATCAAAAATAGACTGATTGTCAATTAATATTCCTGTCTGGTGATAAATATAATTTGCAAGTGTATTCTTATTCTCATGCTTCACCTGATCGAATTTCTCGAGTAACGACCTATCATTTGAGTATTTTAATAAGCTTATTAACTGTTTTGGGCGTTTGACCCATTGTGGTCCAATTACATCTGTAATCAATTTAGCTAGCTCAGGGTTCGCTTGGAGCAGCCAGCGACGATGGGTAATTCCATTGGTCTTATTATTGAATCGCTCAGGAAAAAGTGAATAGAAGGTCTTCATTTCTTGCTTCTTTAGTATCTCTGTATGAATACGCGCAACCCCATTTACGCTAAAGCTGCCAACAATTGCAAGTCTAGCCATATGTACTCGATCATCCGCAATAATGGCCATCTCATGGACCTTTTGCTGTAATTCTTCATGATGGAGCCAAATATCTTTACAGAACCGTTCATTAATTTCATTAATAATCATGTAAATACGAGGCAATAGGTTTTGAATCATGTCTTTGGGCCAAGTCTCTAACGCCTCACTCAGTGTCGTATGGTTTGTATAGGCAAATACATTTGTCGTAACTTTCCATGCTGCATCCCAACTAAATCGCTCCTCATCCATCAAAATCCGCATCATCTCTGGAATTGCAAGACTTGGATGGGTATCATTTATTTGTACTACTACCTTTTCAGGTAGATGACTTAATGATTTTCTGTTCGTCTTTTTATAGTACTTAATGATATTCTGGATACTTGAGGAGACGAGGAAATATTGCTGCTTTAGCCGTAATTCCCTTCCCTCATGACTGGAATCATCTGGATAAAGAAACCCAGAGATTTGCTCAATCGAATGCTGATGATCTAGGTCACGATAAAATTCGTTATTCTCTCCAAATGACTTTTCATTATCCTGAAAGACAGCTTCCGCACTCCATAAACGAAGCGTATTTACTACCCCATTCTCATAGCCGAGAATAGGAATATCATAGGGAACTGCCATCACTTTATCTGTATTCTCGTATTTAAATTCTAATGTACCATCATTCCGTTTAAACATATGTACATCACCATGAAACTGAATAACAACCGCTTCTTCCTCATTTCTTGTTTCCCATGGATAGGGATCCTTCAACCAATAATCTGGTAATTCGACCTGGTTACCATGGATAATACGCTGTTCAAATAAGCCATAGCGATAGCGGATTCCGTAGCCATGACCAGGATAGTTTAACGATGCAAGTGAATCTAGAAAGCAGGCTGCCAAGCGGCCCAAACCACCATTTCCTAAACCGGCATCATGCTCTTCAGCATAAATGTCCGTCGGATTGAACCCTAGCTCCTCCAACACCTCATTGGCAATTTCCAGCATCCCACAATTCAGTAGATTACTCTCCAGTAACCTGCCAATTAAGAATTCCATCGATAAATAATATACTTGTTTATTATTTTCATTCTTATATTTCTTATCTGTTTGAAACCATTGTGGTCTTATTTTCTCATTGACAACAGACGTAAGGGCGTAATAAACATCTTTACCGGTAGCCTCTGACACTTCGATTCCTCTATCGATCATTAGCTTGTTTATTATTTGTTCCTTCAGATCACTTGCCGTTAACTGTAACAAAGAAATCATCTCTCCCTATCGATAGATTGGTGTTGGGACTAATTGTTCGTACAGATTGCTATAATCATGAGCGGAATCCTTCCAGCTAAACTGGCTCTTATTCACATTTCGGAGCAATTGCTGCCATTCAGTTTGATAATGATATATTGCTAAGGAATAACGTAGAACTCGTAACAGTTCATGTGCATTATAGTTTGCAAAACTAAAACCATTTCCTTCACCAGTTAGTTCGTTATATGGAATAACAGTATCCTTAAGTCCACCGGTTTCCCGAACGATTGGCACGGTTTTATATTGTAAGGCGATAAGCTGTGCTAACCCGCATGGTTCGAATTTAGACGGCATCACAAAGAAGTCTGCACTCGCATATAATTGCCTTGCTAGTCCTTCATTAAAGGTAATAAGTGCGGATACTTTATTAGGATAGCGATTTGCAAGATCAGAGAAATAATGTTCAAATTCCGGCTCACCGGTACCTAGTATAATAAATTGAACATCCTCTTGAATGAATTCCTCTAATATAGTCTGCACGAGATGCAGACCCTTTTGTTCTACTAGTCTTGTTATAATAATGTATAATGGCATATTCCCTTCAATAGGAAGTCCGAGCTTCTTTTGGAGAATAATACGATTCTCGATTTTCTTCGCTCGGGCAGAGCGATAATTTACACTAAGATTTGGATCTGTCAATGGATTATATTCCCTTGTGTCAATTCCATTTAGAATACCTACTAAATCCTGTTCCCTTTCAATTAGCATTGGATCTAAGCCTTCCCCATAATATGGGTTCTTAATCTCTTCTGCGTATGTCGGACTTACAGTTGTAATTTTATCAGCATGAAACAATGCACTTTTCAAACAGTTCAACATTCCGTCCCATTCCATACCGCCGATATGCTCTCGTTCTAGTTCAAAAAAATCGGGAAAAGTATCAATTGGCATTAAGCCTTGATATTTAATATTATGGATCGTGAAAACAGTTTTCATTCCATCAATTGGCTTAAGAATATTGGCAAGTGCTACAGCAATACCAGCCTGCCAATCATGTGCATGAAGAATATCTGGTTTAAAATCAAGGTGTGCCAACGCTTCAATAACCGCTTGACCAAAGAATACAAACCGTTCTCCATCATCATAATATCCATAGATACCCTTCCTCGTGAAATAATAGTCATTGGCGATAAAGTAATAGATGATTTGATCATGGGTTAATGTAAATATGCTCACTTCTTGATTACGCCACCCAAGTTTGACATCGAAGGAGGTGAGATATTCCATTTTGCTTCTCCATTCGTCCGCTATTTCGTCATAAAGTGGTAAAATGACACGTGTTTCTATTTGTTCATTCTGCTTCAATGCCTGTGGCAGAGAACCAACGACATCTGCAAGTCCCCCCGTTTTAATAAAAGGCACACATTCTGATGCAACAAATAATACGTTTTCCATTTATAATATCTCCCCTTTCTTCGGTATAACGATTAAACCGTTTGTCTTTTCGCAACAACATATGGCTTATCTTTCGAGCCGATAATCCGCTGTCCTTCTGTTACATGAACATCCTTATCCAAAATCACATTTTCCAAATATACCCCTTCATCAATTGTACAGCGCTGCATAATGATAGAATTCTTAATCGTTGTCCCCTTTTTCACAGAAACTCCCCTAAATAAAATACTATCTTCTACCTCCCCAGCAATCGTACATCCATTCGCCAGAATTGAATTTTTCACAACCGAATCTTTACGATATTTCACTGGTGGACTTGTTGATATTTTTGTTCTTATGAAGGTTGGCTGATAAAATAGTTCTCGATAGTTTTCCTCTGCTAATAGTTTCATATTTTGGCGATAATAGCTTTCAATCGTGTTAACAAATGCACTGTATCCCCGATGCCGATATGTTTGAACTTTCAAATCTGCGAGACGTTCTTTAATCCCATGAACAAAAAAGTGATTATTGTTATACGCAATACAATCATCCACTATCTCCATTAATAATTCTTTATTTATAATATAAACTCCTGTAAAGAGTGTCGGGTTCTTCCGGTCATTCGTAATATTTTTCACCCAACCAATATCGTCTGATTCAATTCGAAAATACGAATTATGCTCCGGTTGCAGCTCTTCGATTTTCGTTGAAATCAGTGTCACATCTGCTTTTCGATCGAGATGAAACTTGAAAGCATCATGATAATCGGTATTAGAAATAAACTGACTTCCACTAATTAATACATAAGATGATTTACCCCGGCGAAAATAATCACGATTATTATGAAAGAATTGCAAGTCCCCTCTAGACATATCCGTTGGGTCATTCCAGTCAGGAGGCAGGATATATAATCCGCCATTTCTCCGATCTAAACTCCAATTTTCACCTGTTCCAAGATGGTCAAGCAAGGAGCGAAATTTTGAACGGGCAAAAATTGCAACCTCCTGCACACCAGAATTTACCATATTTGAAAGTGCAAAATCAATCATGCGATATCTCCCGCCAAAAGGGATGGAGGAACCATTGCGGAAATAAGTTAATTCATTAAAAATATGGTGTTCATGCTCCAAGTTTATTAAACCCATCATTGTGTCCATTAAATTTCCTCCCCAGATAGTGTCAACATCCCTGATAAAATTTCTTGATTGATTACAAGCGGCTCTTCTTTTTCACTAATTCGAATACTTGTTCCTTCAGGTATTTCTGTATTTTCCATAACAATGACACGTTCTAGCGTGGTATTTTTCCCTATTTTCACTCCTTGATGCAAGATCGATTGATTAATTACACAGCCGCGTTCCACTACTACATTCTTAAATAGCACCGAGCTTTCAATCGTTCCATAGACAAAGCATCCAGAATTAACGAGCGAATGATGAACTACTGCACCTTCACCGATAAATTGCGGTGGGAAGTTAGAGTCATTGGTATATATTTTCCAGTTTTTATTGTTTAATGCTTGTCCCCAATCCTCATCCAACAAGTCCATATTTGCTTCCCAGTAGCTTTGAATTGTTCCGACATCTTTCCAATAGCCATCGAATTGATAAGCGTAAAGACGCAGGTCATTATCTAACATTGCAGGAATAATATCCTTTCCAAAATCATGGCTGGATGACTTCTTCTGTGCATCTTTTATTAAATATGCTTTCAATGTTTCCCAAGTAAAGATATAGATTCCCATTGAAGCTAGATTACTTTTTGGATTTAATGGTTTTTCATCAAATTCATAGATTCGCAAACTTTCCGTCGTATTCAGAATGCCAAATCGTGATGCTTCCTCCCAAGGAACTTCGATTACAGATATTGTTGCATCTGCATTATTCGCTTTATGCTGTTCCAGCAGTCGTTGGTAATCCATTTGATAAATATGATCACCAGAAATAACAAGGACATACTCGGGATTATGTTGATTTATGAAATGGATATTTTGATAGATTGCATCAGCGGTTCCAGAGTACCAGTCCCCACCGTTCTTAGCGGTATACGGTGAAAGTACGGACACGCCACCAGTCCCACGGTTCATATCCCAAGGTTTTCCGTTACCAATATGCCGATTCAGTTCAAGAGGTGAATATTGTGTTAATACTCCTAGCGTTTGAATGTTAGAATTTGTACAATTGCTCAATGTAAAATCGATAATCCGATATTTTCCACCAAATGGTACAGCTGGCTTTGCAATATTATTCGTTAATGCACCTAATCGTTTTCCTTCTCCTCCAGCTAACAACATCCCGATAATCTCTTCCAAATCTATGTCCTCCTTCAAAAATTGATTTATCCCGCATAGCACGAGAGATAATGAGCTTTAACAAAACATATATGATTAAGACCATCTCACATAAATGACTAATTCATTAACTAACATTAAGTGGGTGGATCCTCCACTTTAGCTTGATGAAAAACAGAAATAGCCAAAGGCGGAACTTTAATCTTGATGTGCTGTGGCAATCCATGCCATTTTTCTGGAAAGCTAAAATGTTCTACTTCACTAGTCACCCCTGAACCACCATATTCAGATTGATCTGAGTTAAAAATTTCCCGATATTTCCCTGGAACTGGAACTCCAACTTTATAATCATAATATGTTACAGGTGTAAAATTACATATAATAACTAGATCATCATCTGATTGCTTACCCTTTCTTCTAAAGGCAACAATACTTTGATCAATATTATGTGGGTCAACCCATTCAAAGCCTCGAGGATTATGATCATACTCGAATAATTGCGGATGCTTCTGATAGAAACGATTTAAGGCTTTTACATACGTATAGATCCCGTGATGTAATGGATAGTTTAATAAATGCCAGTCTAATTGTTCTTTATCCTTCCATTCTGCATATTGGCCAAGCTCACCCCCCATAAATAAAAGCTTCTTACCTGGGTGCGCCATCATATACCCATACAGCAATCTTAGATTGGCAAACTGCTGCCACTGATCACCAGGCATTTTATCCAATAGGGATTTTTTACCATGAACGACCTCATCATGTGATAATGGTAATAAGAAATTTTCTGAGTGAGTATACATAAAAGAGAATGTAAGCAGATTGTGATGCCACTTACGGTGTACGGGTTCTTTCTTCATGTATTTCAGCATGTCATTCATCCAACCCATATTCCACTTAAAATTAAAACCGAGACCACCAGAATAGGTCGGGGCAGTTACAAGAGGAAGATCAGAACTATCTTCAGCCATCATTAACGTACTTGGCTTGTAAGAAAAAACCACTTCATTTAGTTTGCGAATAAATGCGTATGCTTCAAGATTCTCTTCCCCACCAAATGAGTTATAGATTTTCTCCTCGCCATCTGGTCTGTCAAAGTTAAGATGCAGCATACTTGCGACAGCATCAACCCTGATGCCATCAATATGGTATTCCTCAAGCCAGAAAAGTGCGTTGGATATTAAGAAGCTTTGTACTTCAGGACGACCAAAGTCAAAGGTTAATGTTCCCCAAGCTTTTTTCTCTGATTTTTTCGGATCGGCATATTCGTACAAGGGCCGCCCATCAAATCTCCTTAATGCAAAATCGTCTTTACAAAAATGCCCCGGAACCCAGTCCATAATGACTCCGATATCATGCCTGTGGCACATATCAACAAAATATTTAAATTCATCAGGAGTTCCATACCTTGATGTAACGGAAAAATAACCGGTTGTCTGATAGCCCCACGATAAGTCAAATGGGTGCTCAGATAATGGAAGCAGTTCAATATGAGTAAATCCCAGTGATTTCACGTATGGGAGTAACTCATCCGCAAGCTCCTGATATGTATAGTATTCACCCGATTCTTTCTTCTTCCATGAACCTAAATGTACTTCATAAATGGTGATTGGCGATTGATGTGGATTGTACACTTTTCTGCTTTCTTGCCATTCTTCATCATGCCAATCATAGGTTGAATTAGCAGTTGTAAGTGACGCTGTTGCTGGTCGCAGCTCCGATTGAATAGCATAAGGATCTGCCTTTAAAGGGAGCTGTTCATTAGAAGAAGTTAATTTATATTTATAAGCGGAACCTACTGGGATATCTTCAAAAAAACCAACCCATAGCCCCTCATTCGTAACTCTCCTTAGGACATGACTATTTCCATCCCAATGATTAAAATCTCCTACAACACGAACACTATCCGCATTCGGTGCCCAAACCGCAAACCGATGACCTTGAATACCTTCCCATTCAATTTGGTGGCAACCCAATATTTTGTGACTACGATAATTTGTGCCTTGATGAAATAGATAGATGTCTTGCTCTGAAATGTTGAAGTACAATATGCTCCCCCTCATATGAACCTAGCTGCACTTATTAAAACGATGCAGAATTCCAATATTATAATTATTTTTAATTATAGTTTGAATTATTTGCTACTTCAACCCACTTGTCGGAAAATTCGTTCGACATAAAACTTATAATATCAAGTGTTGTTGTCGTTTTTTATCGAATCTACTCGTTAACTATTAACTTATGTTTACAAACCGCCTAAACTGGTTATCCTCTGCTAATGCATACATAAATTTTATTCCTTTTCTGGAATAGGAAACATATACTAAAATGGTAAGTTTGATAAAGGAGTTGCTTCCGTGAATACCACAATCGCTTGGATTGATGATGTCCGAAGACTGACCGTCATCTTTAAAGACCGATTTTCAGTACCAAATCTTCATATGGAGCCAATTATTTATTGGGAAAATAAGGAGAAGTATTTTCAAACCTATATTGAAAATCAAAGAGACGATACAACGATCATAATCCAGTTTTACGAGGACCTTCCGATTGGTGAGACGCTCATCCTTCAGTGGGGAGAGCAACATATTCCTATCTTTGCTGGTGCAATCGTACGCACAAAATGGTTTGATAATAATTATTCAGCAGTTGATGCAATCCTTGGTGCACATTGCAAGGAATCAGCGACAACCTTCGCCGTCTGGGCTCCTACTGCTATTCATGTAAAGGTGCGATTAGATGAGCAATGTTATGAACTACAACGTCAGAATCGCGGTGTATGGAATGCAACCGTTTCTGGAAACTGGCATGGGGCAACCTATGAGTATGAGGTCAACATAAACGGAAAGACGATACTTGTTAACGATCCATACGCGAAAGCAATGTTACCAAATAGTGAAAAAGGAATCGTCGTTGACTTTTCCAAATTGAAGCAAGTAGATGAGAACAATCAATTTAGACCAAAACCAACTAGCCTGCAAGATGCGATTATTTATGAGTTACATGTCCGTGATGCAACAATTCATCCTGATAGTAATGTAATAAATAATGGAAAGTTTTTAGGTCTAGCTGAAATAGGAACAACGACAAAAAATGGCTACTCTACAGCCCTTTCTTATATTAAGGAGCTAGGCTGCACCCATGTTCAATTATTGCCAATCAACGATTATGCACGTGTCGATGAGCTTAATCCAACACAAAATTATAATTGGGGATATGATCCGCTCTACTTCCAAGTCCCCGAGGGAAGTTACTCTGTCGTTCCGGAAAATCCTTTTGCAAGGATTAATGAATGTAAGGAGATGATTGGTGCCTTTCACCGTGAGGGTATTTCTGTCATTCTCGATGTTGTTTTAAATCATGTCTATATTATGGAAGAGTCTCCATTTGAAAAACTTGTTCCCGGGTATTATTTCCGATATCACGAAAATGGACATTTAAGTAATGGAACAGGGGTTGGGAACGATATTGCATCTGAGCGTGGAATGGCACGTGCGTTTATTTTGGATACAATTGACTTCTGGCTGAAAGAGTACCATGTTGATGGGTTCCGCTTCGATTTAATGGGTGCAATTGATATTGAAACAATGCGCCAAATCGAGGAACACTGTAAAGAAGAACCTGTGCCTATTATGCTGTTAGGTGAAGGCTGGGAGCTTTCAACCGCACTGGCAACAGAAAAGAAAGCGACGAGCAGAAATTCTGCTCAATTAAAAAGCACACGTTTTTTCAACGATTTCTTCCGGGATTCTTTAAAAGGCAACTTATTCCATGCGGGTGATACAGGATACGTTAACGGCAATGGACGCTTTCTTGAGCGATTGCCAGGACTTGTTTCCGGGTCTGCTTATAACCTGTTCGGGTCTACCTTCGTATCTGAAGTGACACAAACGGTTAATTATGTCGAGTGTCATGATAATCATACATTATGGGACCGACTGGAATTAACGAATAAAGACACAAGTGAAATGGATCGGAAGAAAATGCAGCAGCTGGCAACTGGAATCACATTATTAAGTCAAGGTGTGCCATTTATTCATGCAGGCCAGGAATGGTTCAGGAGTAAATTTGGGGAAGAAAATAGTTATATTTCTGGTGACGCGATTAACCAACTGGATTGGCAAAAGAGAGCCTTGGAAAATGAATCTGTTGAATTCGTCAAATCATTGATTGCCTTGAGGAAGAAATATAATGTTTTTCGAATGACATCCAAGGATGAAATAAACAGGAGACTCCATATTCTGGAAACACCGAATCCTGTTTTCGGATTCACGTTACTTGGTGATTTGGAAGATTTCTCAATCTATGTAAATCCGACGAAGGAGCAGCAGCCACTGCAATTGCCTTCACCTGGAAACTGGAAAGTCAACATTACTAATTCCCCTCAAAAACGGTGGGATGAAAGAACCATAATTGGGGAATATACGTTTATTGATCCACTTGAATTAGTCGTTTTACAGAAATCGAGAAAAGTCCTGGCGAGTGAGAGTCCGGATTTCTATGTGAATATAGGAGGAACCCGTGTCGAGTAAGCATTTTTTAGTTTTTCTATCACTTATAGAATGAAAAAGGGATTTCTACTATTTTGGTAGAAATTCCTTTTTTGTTTGATTGATATGAGTGTAGATTATCCATAGGAGTTCAGGATTATCAGTAGGATTACAGTTCACCCGCCTTTCCGCAAATCCATTTTATTGCCATATTAGTCTCACTATAGGAAAATTAATATAGTTTAAATTGAAAGAAGGTGAATTATGGTTCCATTAAATATACTTGATTATGTATTAATTGACGAAGGATTCAGTGCAAGGGATGCATTATTACAAACTACAGAACTTGCGAAGCTAGCAGACGAACTTGGGTACCATCGTCATTGGGTACCGGAACAACATCAAGCATTCTCGATTGCAAGCAGTTCTCCAGAAATGATTATAATGTATTTGGCGTCAGCAAAGAATACGTATTGGCTCAGGTGGCGTGATGCTCCCTCATTACAGCCCGTATAAGGTAGCGGAAAATTTCCTTACACTTGAGGCACTCCACCCAAATCGGATTGACCTCGGAATCGGCAATAGCAGCGGTGGAAGGATGATTAACCGTGTGCTGAATGAAGAAAAGAGCGAAAGATTAACCTACAAACAACAAGTAAAAGATATTGTAAGATACATAGCGGGTGAAAGGTCAGAGAATCACCGTTTTCCTACATTAACTGCTACACCGATTAGCGAAACAATGCCGGAGGTTTGGATGCTTGGTGGTGGTGGCGAAAGTACAAATATCGCTGCTTTCAATGGAACTGCTTTTACATTTGCACATTTCATCAAACCAGATGGCAGAGGAAGCGTCGAGAGGTATCGGGAGCACTTTCAACCTTCCATATTTCATAGCAACCCTTTTGTATCGATTGCTGTTTTCGTTATAGTTGCAGAAACTGCATCGGAAGCTGAACAATTAGCAAGGGCCTTTGATTTGTGGATGGTATCACTTGAAACAGCAAAGAACCCTCGCTACTTCCCTTCCATCGATACTGCGAACCACCATTCTTTTACACCTTTTGAAAAGCAAAAGATACATCAGATTCGCAAAAGGGCAATCATCGGCAACCCTAAACAGGTAAGAGAAGAAATCATTCGACTAGCAGAGATGTATCATGCGGATGAGGTAACAATTATCCCAAACTTCCCTGGTATCGAAAAGCGAATGGCAGGTATTCGTATGCTTGCGGAGATTATTAAGCAATATGCATAACTAGAATAATACTGGATATCGGCACATAAATTACTAGTGGTATACTCCATTATTCTTTAAAGATATTCCTCTCAAACAATAGATATAAAATAGCTATATACTATAAGGGAAGTGGGCTTAAATTGAACGATAACGTTGGCCTTTTATTAGAAGGCGGAGGTATGAGATGTGCCTATACGGCAGGAGTACTCGACCTTTTTTTAGATAAGGGAATTGAATTCCCTATCGTAGCAACTGCGTCTGCAGGAGCACTAATCGGTAGTTCTTTTATTGCAAAGCAACGTGAACGCAACTATCAAATTTTGAAAAGGGTCAGTGAAAATCCAATGTCCGTCTCCTTTCTAAAAATGATTCAAGAGAGAGAATTATTCGGAATGGATTACATCTTTGATAAAATCCCTCGAGAACTCGTTCCTATTGATTTTGGTTTATTTCAAGCATCAGCTTCAAAGTTTATCATTGGCACAACAGATATTAACACGGGAAAACCCTTTTATTTCAGTCAATACAATTCCATGGATGACTTAATCAGAATAATACGTGCATCTTGTTCATTACCTGTGCTTGCATCTAGCATCTTCCATAATGAAATCGAATTAATGGACGGCGGTGTCTCGGACCCAATTCCTATCAAACCATTACTAGAAAGTGGTTTAAAAAAGAATGTCGTAATACTTACAAGAAACAAAGGATACATAAAAAAAGGAACAAAACTAAACTGGTTCTTCAAACGTTTCTTTAGAAATAAACCGGAATTAATAAAATTATTACGCGATCGTCATCTCAGGTATAATCAAACGATGCAAATTCTATGGGAAATGGAGAAACGAGAAGAAGTATTTTTTATCCAACCCGAGCAGCCTTTAAAGGCAAGCAGAATTGAAAAAGATCATAGGAAGCTAGAAATCTTATATACCCAAGGCTATACTGAAACGGAAAGAAAAATTAATTCAATCAAACGATTTATAAATGCGACAAAAAGTGATGATGTAGATTCTCTTTCAATGGAAACTTTTTTCTCTTAAGCGGAATTTAGTTGCGTTTATATATAAAATAAACCGAACATACCTTATGGTATGCTCGGTCTATTTTTACTAGGAGATAAAACTAAGGTTGTTACCCCAAGGCTTGATTAACCATTGGTTTTCTAATGGTTTTAACTACTATTCTAAGCTAAGTTCAATTGCCACGTAACACCATATAAATCGCCTACCCACCCAAATTTCTTACTGAATCCGTAATTATCAAGTGGCATATAAACTTGTCCCTCTTGGGAGAGAGCTTCAAAAGCGTGGTCAAGCTCCTCTTCCGTATCACATGTTACAAACAATGAAATGGATGGCGTAAAAGTGAAATTATGCTTTACATTACTATCACTGCACATAATCTCCTGACCTTTAATCGAGAATACAGCTTGCATTACCGTCCCTTCTTCACCAGGCTCATTTGCAGCATAACGTCTAATCGAAATAATTTCTGCGTCGTCAAATACCGATGTATAAAGATTCATAGCCTCTTCCGCTTTCCCTTCAAACATTAAAAATGGATGAACCTTATGCTTTAAATTTTCCATTTGCCCTCACTCCTTAACATTAGCTAGTTTAGAAATACAAGAAATAAATGACAATTACTAATACGATTCGGTAAATAGCGAACGGTATTAATTTTACTTTATCAATTAATTTTAAGAAGAATTTGATTGATACTAATGCAAATATAAATGCACTAATAAATCCAACGATAAAGAATGGAAGTGCCTCTACCGTGAAGTATTGCCAGTTTTTAATTAACGATACCCCACTTGCCCCTGCCATAATAGGAACAGCCATAATAAAAGTAAAGTCGGCAGCGGTCCGGTGATTCATCCCAGTCAAGATACCTCCTGAAATCGTTGCACCTGATCTTGAGAATCCCGGCCATAATGATAAACATTGAATTAATCCAACTGTTAATGCTTGTCTATACGTAATTTGATCAACTGATTCAACTTTTGGTTTCTTAGAGCTAAATAAATCCGCAACAATCATAAATATTGCCCCGATGAATAAACCGATTAATACTGTTTTTGTAGTAAATAAGTTTTCATCAATATAGTCATCAAACAATAGCCCGAAAACACCTGCTGGAATTATCCCAACAATGACGTGCATGATGTTCAGATGATTTGATTTATGAACGACTACTTTCTTTTTACTTAAACGATTTAATCCTAATAAATCAATAAAACGATTCTTGAATACAATTACAACAGCCAGTATCGAACCAAGCTGAATTACTATTTTAAACGTGTTCGCTGTAAATTGCCCTAGAAACTCCGTCGATTTCAACCACATGTCATCCACTAAAATCATATGACCAGTCGATGATACGGGAGCAAACTCTGTCAGCCCTTCTACCAATCCAAGAATGATTGCTTTTAGTAAATCAATAAACTCCATGGTGTAAACTCCTTACTTTCTAAATTTTATCATTTGTATCTTATAATAAGAATATGCAAGACTAAACAATTGAACAACTTCTTTTTTCTAGATATCCATTCTGGATTATAGCATAAATTAATGATGCATGTTATCTTAAGGCGATTGTCTAAAGATTGGGACTGCGATTACTCGCCCCACCGAAATAACTTGTTGCTTTTATCAAGTGTGGGGTGAAAATTCGTAGTCGATGTAAATGCGAACTAACATTGAATATCAAATGCTCTTGGGCCAGTCGCTCCGAAAATACACTACGCGCACCTTAGGGGAGCTGGTGAGCCTTTTTGTGCTGTCGCACTTCAAAGTCTCACCTAGGCTCTACTTCCCGCAGGAGTCTCCACTGGGGTTGTGCGGTTAAAAATAATTTTCTACCCTATATTAGATGAATCGTATTTTCCTTTCTCATGGCTGTTGATTGTAGCCGAGGACAGGCAACCATACATTGCATTACTCACTATCGATTTTTTGTATTTCGTATTGAAAACCAATGTAATGATAATTCTGTTTTTGATACATTATTCGCGGTGTGTCTTCCCCGTCTGCTACTAAAATAATGGTTTTGTCAGCGAATGTATCCATCACAAATTGTTGCAGTCTAGTTCCAATTCCCTTTTTCTGAAAATCTTCCTTCACAGATAATCCATCAATTTCAGCGGTTTCTTTAGCAATAATTACTTCAACTGTTCCAGCTGGTAACCCCTGATAGAATGCAATGATTTGCATGATTGCGGGATTAGTAAAATGACGCTTATAGAGATTTACCTTTTGTTTCGCAAACTCTTTACCGAACTCCAAATCCGTTTGAAACTGGAAGTCCAGGAAAGCAGGGAAGTTATTTGATGTAACAACTTCGATGTCTATAGATTCCTGAGGATCTACTTTTGGAAACTCCTTTGGATTAATTGCATATAATTCGATAAATCCTACCTCATAATCTTTCTCTATTAGATATTCGTTTAACTCTTCTGGTGGCTTTTCATTCGCTGGCAAATAAAATTTCACATGTTTTTGGCCATTTGCTAAGTGAAAAGCTCGTAAATAATCAGCGGATTCGATAAATTCATCAAGTGATGGCATTTTCTTAAATTCTATGAAATTACTATCATACCGATTTAACATTTCCGGATAATGGATTTGTTTGTATAGCTCATTTTCTGCATTAACATGGCCGACTGTATGTATATCTGTAAACGTTACTTTCTTCATTGTAAAGAAACTCCCTTCTCGTAAAAACACATACCGTTATTAATTGTAATGGGTAATATGAGTATTTCATCCTTCTTTTCACTAACATTAGTCTATGTACTTCTAATCAGTGAACCGATAAATAACAAATCTTTCGTAAGGATTTTTATCATACATTCTAGGCAAGACAATTTCTTCTTTCCTGGCAAATGAAGGGTGATTATCTAAGAAATAAAGATAATCATCATGTGGATAATAAAGAATAATCTCGATTTTACGAGGAGACTCCTCAACAGATTGCATTATATTTTGGATAACCTTTTGAAAAATTTGTACTGAAAATGGATTAAAAAAATAAAAACGATTAGCCGACAATTCTATCTCGTATTCCTCAGCTAAGCAACAATAAAATTGAACGCCATCTCCCCGCCGCTTTGTACGATGTAAGTAACGTTCTCGATTCTTCATTGCCATATTATAAAATTTTTCATTCATTTCTATTCCAGTTACCTTTGCATGGAAATAATAATCGATAAAGAAACTTAATCTTCCTTTACCACTTCCAAAATCAATAATATGATCTTCCCTATTCAATTCATAATGATCAAATAATACTTCTAACGCATAATAAAGAGTTGGCTCATATGGGTTATAATGAGTAGTACTAGGAAAACCCCACTGATTTCCAGTCGTCTTGATGTTCAGCAATTTATCGTATTGATACTCTTTCACTAAATACTCCTATCCTTTCATGCAATCATTCTATTAATGCAGTTAAATTCAGATAATTCCATCCCCATATGCTATTATTATAAACGATATACATCATAAAAGTGAGGGATAACTAGTGAGAAAGATAAATTCAGTAAGTTTAATTGGCCTAGGCGCTATTGGCGCAGTGTATGGAAGTAAACTGCAGAATCTATTAGGTGATTCACTTACCGTAGTTGCAAATAAGAATCGGATTCAGCGTTACCAGTCTACTGGAATTATTATAAATGATGAAGTTTTTCATTTTAACTATCAATTGCCTAATACAACTACAGCTCCTGCAGATCTTGTTATCTTTGCAGTTAAAAATGCTGAGCTAAATCAAGCTATTGAAGAAATGAAGAGCCATATTGGACCGAATACAATTGTGCTCTCCCTCTTAAACGGAATCTCGAGTGAAGAAGATATCTACGAAGCTACTAAGAGTGAACACATCCTTTATAGTATGTGTGTCGGTATCGACGCGGTAAGAAATAACATAAGTATCCGCTACTCCAGCCTTGGGAAAATTTGCTACGGTGTCAGGAATCAAGACTTATCAGAGGATGTTTTTGCTGTAAAAAATTTATTTAATGATGCTGGTATATCGTATGAAATTCCAGATAATATTTGGCGTACAATCTGGGCGAAATTTATGTTTAATGTAGGAATCAATCAAACATCAGCGGTATTAAAAGCTCCATATGGCATATTCCAGAATATCCCTTCAGCAAATGAATGGGCAGAATCAGCGATGAATGAAGTAGTGGCCATCTCTCAAAAAGTAGGTGTTCATCTAACCGAAGAAGACATTAAACAATATCGGCCCATTTTACATAAGCTTTCTCCAAAAGGAAAAACATCGATGTTACAAGACATTGAAGCTGAGCGAAAAACTGAAGTTGAATATTTCGCTGGAAAAGTATGTGAGCTTGGAAGAGAATTCAATGTTCCCACCCCTGTGAATGACCAGCTATATAAGATGATTCAAATTATGGAGGAAATAACAGAATATCGTAATAAGATTTCTCAATAGTTTGTGGAAAATTCATTTTAGAAAAAGTTCTATCCAACCAATGAAATGATAGAGGATTTTTTATAAAAAAGTCTCTTTTTACAAGTACTTCCGCACTCACAAAAAATAAAATCAGAATATAATATTAAGAAAACATTACAATTCTTTAGGAATTTTACACCCATTTTATCGTAATAATGATTAATATAATAATAAAAGCAACAGTGCTTACTTAGCGATAGGAACTGTGCCCATCAAAAGAGGTGACAAATATCTTCCTAGCTGTTGGACGCTAGAGCTGATTGTCACCTATCTTGGCAAAAAAATTATTAAGTATAATTATTTTCTTATTCAATAAGAAAAATCACCTTTCTTGTATGCAGCGTAAAAAGATTGGAAATTCTATTCAAATAGAACTTTAACTTTTTCGAATAAGAGGAGGACGATTTTACTCTATGACAAACTTTAAATTATTAAATTATACTTTTCAGAACTTAAGTCAGAAGGAAATGTCTTTTGAAGAAGTTTTTCAGAATATCGTTCAATTTATGAAAAAGGACCCTATTGGTAACTTTCGCTTGATCTTTGGAACAGACTCCCAAATTCATTCAACCTACACAAGATTCATAACTGGGATTGTAATCCAGCGTGAAACAAAAGGCGCATGGGCTTGTATTCGCAAAGTAGTTGTCCCAAGAAAAATGCTAAACCTTCATGAAAGAATCTCCTACGAAACAACTCTAACAGAAGAAATTGTCTCTATGTTTTCAGAAAATCGAAAAAACCAATTAATCGACATTGTCTTACCTCACATTTATAAGGGATCCTCATTCACGATTGAAGGGCATATTGATATAGGCTCAGGCAATCGAAATAAAACTAGAGTATTTGTTAATGAAATGGTCATGCGAATGGAATCGTTGGGGATTGAACCAAAGATTAAACCAGATTCATTCGTCGCAAGCTGCTATGCCAATCGTTATACAAAGTAATTTTTTGTTATAATGGTAGAAAGTCGTGGTCGAGAAGGAGCCTCTCAATGTATATCTTTGTTGAAGAGAAAATAAAAGAAGCAGTGGATAATGGAGAATTTGATAACCTGCCTGGAAAGGGAAAACCTTTAAATTTAAAGGATGATTTAGCAGGACTGTCTCCAGAGCTTAAAATGGGCTACAAGATTCTTAAAAACGCTGGTTATATCGATGAAAAAACAGCTCATAATAAAGATAAACTTACATTCAATGATTTAATGCATAGCGCAACTGGCACAGCAGATAAGAACATTAGCGAGAAACGCAAACAATATGAAGCATTTGTACAGTCGAAAAAGCTACATACGAACCCCTCATTTCGCAAATATGCGAAGAGAATTATTGCGAAACTATTGGGTTAACTTACCACATTTTTATTTGGTTGTTTTCGAAAAGACTGTTGCTAATTACAAGTAAAAGTTGAAATATAGGTTTTAAACAAACGTATGTTTAAATATGTATAGGCTAGAAAATGAAGGCAGATAAGCAGGTATCTAAACTTGCTTATCTGCCTAAAATAAACGAAGCTGCTGTGGTGATAAATTGTCATATTCGATATCGAGAAGCTTTTGAAGCTCTTTTGCATTGCCTGCAGCATCTCCACCCGAATTATTATTGAATACAATCAGAATATCTTTTGATTGCTTCGCTAATTCTTTGATTCTTGTTTTCCATTCCAAAAGCTCTGCCTCATTGTATTTGTACAAGTATCGCACTTCCCGCCAATTCGTTTCTGCGTTCTTCGGTCTCGTCCACCCATGAAAATTACGCCCGTGCAACCTGATAAGTGTCCTTTTTTCATTTGTTGCCACGGGTACAATTGGAATAGACCCAACCCCCGCTTGTGGTTCATCAGCAATAGAATGAACCCAACCCTCTTGCTTCATAAAGGAAAGAGTACTTGAATAAAATTGTTCGTTAAACCAAGACTGATTTCTAAATTCGAGTGCTATAGGGATATCCCCCATCATCTTCTTACAGTATCTTAAATAATTTACATTTTCAGTCCGGCATTCAAACCATGGTGGGAACTGAAAAAGGACCATGGCTAGCTTATTGGCTTCTTCAAACGGCTTTAAAGACTCCTTAAATGCTTGGAACATCTCTTTTTTACTTTCAAATGGCAGTTCTTCCCGCTTATGCCCAGTCATCCCTTGATATGCCTTCACAACAAACCGGAATGTCTCTGGTGTTTCACGCACCCACTTAGCTACAGTGTGAACAGACTGGACTGCATAAAAAGATGAGTCTATCTCAACAATTGGAAAATGACTGCCATATTCAGATAACTTATCCTTTGGTTTTATTTGTGGTGGGTATATCGAATAATGATCCCCCCATCCTGTTAAACCAATATAAATCATGAAAATCCCTCCAAGGAATATTCAGCACAAACTTCTTTTTCTTTTACTAAATGTTGCAGTTTAGTTAAAGTGTTATAATAATTGGTCCATCATTCGAAATGATTATCGTATGCTCATACTGTGCAACTTGACTATTCTCTGTCGCAAATGTCCAACCATCATCTTCTTGAAATACTTCTTCTTCACGAGTCGAAATAAATGGTTCAAAGGCAATAACCATTCCTTCTTTTAATATTTCATCATCCCATCTATCATTATAATTATAAATATGATCTGGTGCTTCATGAATCCTTGTTCCAATTCCATGTCCTGTTAAGTTTTTAATCACAGTTAACCCATGATTCTTCGCTGTTCTCTCCACTGCTTTTCCGATTCCACTTTTTTTAGCACCTGGTTTAATTTTCTCCAGTCCTGCATCAAATGCGAGTTTTGCCACCTCACATACCTTTATTGATTTTTCGTCTCCTTCACCTACTACAAAAGAGATGCCTGTATCCGCAAAATAGCCATTTTTAGAAGCTGACACATCAATATTAACCAGATCACCATCTTTTATGACACGCTTACCAGGAATGCCATGTGCCACTTCTTTATTAACACTTATACAAGTATACCCAGGAAAGTCATATTCCCCTTTTGGCGCTGATATTGCACCTGCTTTTTCAAATAGCTCCCCTGCAAGCTCATCCAGTTCTTTCGTCGTTACGCCCGGTTTCGTTTTTTGTACTAATTCATCACGAATCTCGCCACAAATCTTACCGATTTCTCTCAGTGCTTGCAGTTCTTCTTCTGTCTTTACTATCATTGTAATCCCTCATTTATGTTAAGTATAATAATTCAAAATCTCATTCAATCGCTATCGATAACAAAAGTCTAAGTTTGATTTTAAAGGTTTTTTGAAAATATCTCCAGTTATTTGGTCAAACGTTTGATTGAATCAGCATTTGATATTAACTGTTTAAGTGCAATGTTGATTTCCGCTGCGGACAGTCGCTTTCCGCGGGTGCGAAGCACAAGAAGGCTCACCAGCCCCCCGCGGAAAGCGAAGTGTATTTTCGGAGCGGCTTGCCCATGAACTCTAATCACTATTTAGTCCCTATTAAAAAAGCAATGCCAATCAACTGATCAGCATTGCTTCTCTTTATTTTGTATAGTTATCGAAATAACCTTGAATAAAGACGAATGGTGTTCCTTTATCTCCACTTCCTGAAGTTAAATCTGCTAGTGAACCAATCAAATCGGTAAGTTTTCTAGGTGTTGTTCCTTGCGCTTCCATCGCCCCAACAAGGTCCGCATCTTTGTTCTTAATGTATTCAGAGATTGCTTTTTGAAGCTCCTCACCTTTAAGACCTGCAAAGTTATTATCTGCAAGATATTTTAATTTTACTTCATTCGGTCTGCCATTAAGCCCTGAAGTATATGCTGGTGACACAACTGGATCAGCAAGTTCCCAGATTTTCCCGATTGGATCTTTAAATGCACCATCACCATATATCATGACTTCCACATTTTTACCTGTTTTTTCTTTAAGTATCATTTGAATATTATCAACGATTGGCTGGCAATCCCGCGGGAAAAGCTTAACCCCTTCTTCCGTTGACTTATTCGCTCCTAAAAGGCCATATTCTTCATTATATCCGCTGCCATCAATGGAGTTGGATAGTATATTATCCAGACTATAAACCTTTTCTCCACCATTGTCATTTAAAATCTTCTTCGTTCTAAATCTTGTATGGATATCACATGTCAGCACGCTTTTGGTATAATCTAAAATCGTCTTGGCATTATTCGAGAAGATTACTTCACATTCAATACCATATTCTTCAATAAGTGATTTATAATATTCAATATAGTCAACACCAGTAAACGTATGTTTTATATAACCAAAGTAATCACGGAATTGCTTTTCAGTTAACACATCTGTCCAAGGATTTACACCCTTTTCATCCAGCAAATCAATGCTCACTAGATGGTTTCCAACTTCATCAGCTGGATAGCTAAGCATTAAGACAATCTTCTTTGCTCCTTTCGCAATTCCGCGAAGGCAGTTTGCAAATCGATTTCTACTTAAGATAGGGAAGATGACACCAATTGTATCATCACCAAATTTCGATTCCACATCTTTTGCAATATGATCAATTGTTGCATAGTTCCCTTGCGCTCGGGCAACGATTGATTCTGTAAGTGCAACGATATCCTGTTCTTGAATGCTGAACCCTTCTTGCTTTGATGCTTGTAATACACTATCTACAACGATTTGCTCAATATTATCACCTTGATTAATGATTGGACCACGTAGCCCTCTAACAACCGTACCAACTACTCTTTCCATTCCGTTCACTCCTCCAGAACACTATGGTTTATATGTTTATCAAAACCCTACTTGTAATATACATGAAATTCATGGTATAAGTAAAATGAATATATCTTATATCCGGTATAAGGGGAATTTATATGTCAAGCAAATTAGACTTATATAAAGTATTTACAAAGGTAGGAAAAAGTAAAAGCTTCTCTGCAGCTGCTCAGGACTTATATATGACACAACCTGCAGTGAGCCAAGCCATTATGCAATTAGAAAGGGAATTAGACACCCGGCTCTTCACTAGAACAACTAAAGGGGTTACCTTAACAAATGAAGGAAAGCTATTGTTTGAATATGCTAATTCAGCGATAAATTTAATCGACGTCGGTGAAGGAAAAATCTTAGAATTTAAAAATCTAACCGCTGGCGAATTGAAAATTGGTGTAGGGGATACCATTTCAAAATATTTCTTACTCCCATACCTCGAAGCATTTCATAATCAATTTCCAAACATTAAATTTAAAATTGTAAATGGAACAACGTCAGAGCTCTGTGCTATTTTAAAATCTGGAGAAGTCGACATTGCCTTTTGTAATTTTCCCGTTGATGAGCCAAGATTGGTACAAATCCCCTGCCTCACTATCCACGATATTTTTGTTTGCGGAAATAAGTTTCAACATCTCTTAACTGAACCAATCACCTTTGATGCACTAACAAACGAACCATTAATTTTACTCGAACAAGAATCAATCTCACGAAAGTATGTAGACGATTTCCTTAGCTCAAATGGTATTACCATTTCGCCAGAGATTGAACTCGGATCCCATGATTTATTATTGGAATTTGCCAAGAGTAATTTAGGTGTTGCCTGTGTAACGAGGGAATTTGCCAAGGAGTATCTAGATAATGGAAACTTATTCGAAGTTCCATTATCAACTGAAATACCAGCACGAAGTATAGGCATGTGTTATTTAAATAGTGTTTCCCTATCTCCTTCAGCGATGAAATTTGTTGAAAGTATAAAAAAACAATAGAAGCAAAAGCTTCTACAGTTAACACAAAAAGAGCCCTCCAAGGTGCATAAACCTTGGAGGGCTTCCTTCTAATGATAGGAAAGTATAAAAAATTCCTTATTACAACTATTGTGACAAGAGTGGCCACGTCCAGCTCCAGCGCCCAGCGACTAGCGAGACTTCCCTCACCTCCGTACGATAAGTCAACATCGATTCGCTTCCAGCTCATCGTGTTTCCTTTATCTCCTACGGCTCAGTCCAGTCCGTACGTCGCTAAACGGGCGCTTCCGCTTTTGTTCAAGATTAATTTTCTTCTTCATCTTTTCGGTTCTTCTTGAATAGTTTGGAAAGTATTTCATAAGCAATCGGTACAACGATTAATGTTAATAATGTTGAACTTAATAGCCCACCTATTACAGTGATTCCAAGACCTTTCGATACTAAACCACCACCACCACCAGCTGAACCGAATGCTAGTGGGATAAGGGCACCAATCGTTGCGATTGCTGTCATAAGGATTGGGCGAAGACGCGTGCTTCCTGCTTCTAGAATCGCTTCACGCATAACCAAGCCATTGCGCTCCATCCGGACAATTCGGTCTACAAGGACGATAGCGTTCGTTACGACGATACCAATTAACATCAATAGCCCCATCATTACAGGTACTGAAATAGTTTCACCTGCAATCAGCAGACCAACAAATGAACCAATTACAGCAAATGGTAATGAGAAGAGAATTGCAAATGGAGCAACACCTTCACGGAATGTGACAACTAAAATGAAGTACACAATCGCAATTGCTGCAAGCATCGCGATACCAAGCTGTGTGAATGCCTCATTCATATCTGCAGTTACACCAGCAACACCGACAGTCACACCTTTAGGTAAATCTAAATCATCAATTGATTCCTCTACTTCAGAAGAGGCTTTTGAAACATCATCATCAAGTACAGTTCCGGAAACAGTTGCATAGTATTCACCCGCGCTCCGTGCAAGTGTATTCAATGTTATACCTTCTTCTACTGTGACAAGCTCAGAAAGCGGCATTGTCGTACCCATTGCTGTCGGTACTTCTGTCGCTAACAAATCATCTACCGATTCCGGTTGTTCGGCCTGCTCTTGCTGCACAATTACATCCAATGTATCCCCATCCTTTTCGACGGTTGTTAAAACTTCTGGTGTTGCGTTCGGGTTTAACATCATGATAATTTGCCCAGTTGTTAGCCCATATTGCAATAATTCATCTTGCTCAACATTAAATGTATATTCTACATATGCATCCTCTGCTGTTGAAGAAACATCTTCTAAACCGTCATTTTCATTCATCACATCTTCTACCATCGTTACAGCTTCATTAAGTTTATCTAAATTTTCACTGTAAAATGTATAGCTGATTTCATTTGAAGACATTCCCATTGATGAGAAGTTCTGACTCTTCCATTCGCCTGATTGGCCAATGTTAAACACATATTCCTCAATTTCTGTGCGCACTTCCGGGAAGTCATCCATTTCCGGATCAAAAATAACATACATTAATGCACCATTCGATCCGCCACCTGACATTGCTGCCATTGGGTCAGCACTATCTGTTACTGATAGCTGCAGGATGTCAATGTCATCACGCTTTAATAATTCTTCTTCAACCACTGCAATATTCGCTAGAGTATCTTCCTCGAGCTCACCAGCATCAGGCGTGTATGTTAAATACATTACTTTTTCTTCTTCACTGCCTAAGAAACTAAAACCGATTAACGGTGTTAGCGCTAAGCTGCCGATTAATAAAATAATCGAAATTGCCGAAGTAATAATCTTATGATTTAGCGACCAGTTAAGTATCCCTTTATACCAGTTAGCTAATTTTCCAGCTTCTTTATGACTGCTCTCTGTCTTCTCACTGTATAATTTTTTCTTAAATAAAGTATGAGATAGAGCAGGAACAATTGTAATTGCTACAAGTAATGAGGCAATTAATGCAAATGCCATCGTTAACGCAAATGGCATGAATAGCTCACCAACCATTCCACTAACGAAAACAAGTGGTGCGAATACCGCAATTGTTACTAATGTAGACGATAATATCGGCTTGAACATTTCAATTGTTGCTTCGCGAATCAATGCACGCCCAGTTAATTTCTCTGTTCTTAAATGGAGTCGCCTGTAAATATTTTCGACTACAACAATCGAGTCATCAATTACACGACCGATTGCAACTGTAATCGCCCCAAGGGTCATCATGTTTAACGTAATATCTAACCAATTCAATATCAATAATGACATAAAAATAGATACTGGAATGGAAACAATTGAGATAATCGTTGATTTAAAATCACGCAGGAATAAAAGAATGATTAATACGGCAATTAGACCACCAAATAATGCTTTTTCAATCATAGTTGCAACCGAAGATTCGATTGGCTCCCCTTGGTCTAACGAAATGTCAATGACTAGTCCTTCATACTTTTCCTGTTCTTCTTTAACTAACTCTTTTACATCATTTACAACATCAACCGTGTTTGCTTGTTGATCTTTAACAATTTGAATTGCGATTGCATCTTCACCGTTTGTACGAGAAACAGATTCTACTTTACCAACAACTTCAACTGTTGCAATATCGCTAAGGTTTACGAATGGAGAAGGGTTTGCTTCTGTTGGTTCTACTGGAATAACCATTTCTTCCAATTCCGCTGCGGTCATAAACTTACCATCAATCGCAACGGCTTGTTCCCCCTCTTCAAACTCATAAAGACCTAATGAAACAGCAAGATCACTTGCTTGGATCATTTCTTTAACATTATCTTCCGTAAGACCAAGCTCAGACATTCTCTCTTCATTATAAGTAAGCTCTACTTCTTCTATATGTTGACCAGTTATCGTGGCAGATGCAACACCATCAAGCTTCTCAATATTTGGAACAACAATTTCTTCTACTGTAGATGTTAAGTCAACAATGTCCTTTGACTCACTGCTTACACTCAATGCCACAACTGGCATCATGTTCATGCTAATCGAAGTAATCGTTGGCTCCTCAGCGCCCTCTGGCAGGGTCACTGTATCAATCGCCGATTCTAAAGCGCGTTTCGCTTCGTCCATATCGATACCGTAATCGTATTCTACTTGAATACTGGACATATTCGAGTATGAATTCGAGTAAACAGCCTTCACATCGTCAAGTCCTTCTACCGCTTTTTCTATTGGCATGGACACATCTTCCATTACTTGCTCAGGAGTTGCTCCAGGATATACACCCATTACCATTAAATAAGGAATGGAAATATCTGGAATTGTTTCAGTTTTCATTTGTGTACCAGAATAGATCCCAGATACCGTAATGATGATTGTCAGCAACCACACTGCTAATTTATTTTTTAAGACAAAATTTACTAAACCTTTCACCTCTACACCTACCTTAAATTGACTTATCTTTCCCAATTACTTATAATAATTGACTATCCGGTCATTTGTCAACTCTAGAAGTAATAGGAGCGATAATATCATATGGTTAAAAAACAGTTAATTATGGATAAAGCATTAGAGCTATTTGCAGAACAAGGTTTCGAAGCAACTTCTGTCCAGCAAATAACAGAGCAGTGCGGCATTTCAAAGGGAGCATTTTACTTATCTTTCAAATCAAAGGACGAACTAATCTCAGAAATGATAGACCATTTTATGATAGGAATAATTACAAATATTGACCAAGTGGTCAAAAATACAAATAATGAGGAACTCCTCTATGTATTTTACTATGAAACATTCCAATCCTTTGATAAGCATTCTGATTTCACCAAAGTTCTTATAAAAGAGCAAACCCATACTATAAATAAAGAACTTCTCTTAAAGATCAGCTACTACAATAGCTTATTAGAAAGAACGATTTTATCGATAATTGAAAGTATCTATGGGGATAAAATCAAACAGACAAAATATGATTTATTATATTGCATTAAGAGTTTTACAGGTATTTACTCAGAATTAAAGCTATTCTATAATGTACCGTTCAATTTACAATCACTTGCAGAATCTTTTGTGGAGAAAACACATCTACTTGCGAAGCATACTACTATTCCATTGATTTCAGAAGAGATGGTCCAAGCTATAAAGCATCCATTGAATGAAGATGTAACAGAAGAAAAATTACTCGAAATCATTGAAAAGACAATAGTTGAAATGAAAGATTCCATTGAAAAGGATTCATTGGTCTTACTAAAGGAAGAATTAGTCGAACCAGCATTAAGTCCTGCCATTATAAAAGGATTGATCGAAAATATCCGAAACCAACCCGAGTGCAGATGGATTGCTTATTTACTTCAAAACTTTTATTCATTTTAATGATACCAGCCGTTTAAATTTGTAATTGCCTTAAGAACTTGTAAAAAAGCAAGCATGTAGATAAGAAATACATGCTTGCTCTTTTGTGTTGAGAGTTTTCATTTCCTCCTTTCATTTCATAAATACAATTAGAAGTTTAAAGACAGACACGCTGAATAGATTTTCTTATTTTAATTGTTAAACAATGGAATAAATGGTTAACTATAGAATTTACCTGCCGATAATAAAATAGTACAAAAGTAGGTATTTGTTGAAAGGAAGTTGAAAAATGGCAAAAGAAGGATCTTACACAATGAAAGTAAATCAAGGAAATAAAACGATTGATATGACGGTGAGTGGCTCATTTACACCTGAAAAGGCAGAGGAATTCGTTGCAGACTACAAACGCATCGTTGCTGGGGTTAAAGCAAATGAATACACACTTAAATTCGATTGCAGGGATTTAAATGTCGTGACACAAGAGATGATACCTCCTTTAGAATTCTGTATGAATTTATATAAAGAGTCTGGCTTTGAAAAAGTCGAAGTTGGCATCAAGAAAAGTGCAATTATTAAAATGCAATTAAATCGCATAGCTCGTAGTGCAGGGTTAACTAATTTCGAAGTTGCAGAGATTTATTAGAAAACTAAGGTTTAGCCAAGCTTTTAGGTGACAGCCTTAGTTGTACTTATAATAGTAAGAAAGGATTTATACTTTCTTACTAACCTGAAATAAAAAGCAAGATTCAAATCGGATCTTGCTTTTTATTTCAATATCACATCATACATAGACAATTATAGGAGCGAGTAGAAACCAATGACTAATATTAGAATAAACGCTGTAGAAATTTATCATCCAGGACAAATCGTCGATAACGCTCACTATATCGAGCATTTTAAAAACAAAACAGGAAAGGACATTTCGAACTTCTTAGAAATCATGGGAAGAGAAGAAAGATATATCATTGATAGTCCTAATGAAAATTCCATAACGATGGCAATTGAAGCATCGAAACGAGTGCTTAAAAAGTCAGGATTAACTGGAAATGATATAGACATGATTGTATTTTCCACTCAGGTTCCTGAATATACAGTGCCAACCAATGCAATGTTTGTCCATCATGCAATTGAGGCACAAAAAGGTACCGTGATTTATGACTTGAATGCGAACTGTGCAGGAATGACAATCGCAGTAGAACAAGCATCTCGATACATGCTGTCTAGTCCCCATGTAAAAAGAGCATTAGTAGTTGGCTCAGATTATCTTTCTTTACTTGGTAACCCTGATGACGCTATGACACTTGCAAACTTTGGTGATGCTGCTTCTGCTATTATTTTAGAAAAAACAGAAGAAGAGAATACTGGTTTCATTGATGGGATGTTTGAAGTAGATTCGACTAATCGCAATAACATCTTATATCCTGAAAAAGGGTTGTCTAAATCACTCAAAGATGGTGAGAATTCGGACCATATGTTATGGCACCCATTTGATGGTACGATGTCACTACCGTATGTCTATGAGCAATTTGAAGAAATTCTAAACCGGAATAACTTAACGATTGATGATGTCGATAGCTTCTGTCTATCTCAATTCGCTCTAGTCAACATTGAAAGAATGCAAGAACGATTTAACATCCCCAATGAAAAAATCGTTTATGTTGGAGATAAGTATGGTTACACAGGGACAAGCAGTCCTTTCATTTCACTTTACGAAGGAATTGAATCTGGTCGAATTAAACGAGGAGATTTAGTATTATTTTGGACCATTGGCGGCGGGCATGAATTCGTAACGATGTTATTTAGGTACTAATGTTTCTAATCCAATATTTATGTAACGAAGGCTTAACATGCCTTCGTTTTTTTATTTAAAAGAGTATTTTCACCTAAATGTAATATACCTTCCAGCACATGGTATACTAAAATATTGTTATTTAACTATTGGAAGGATGAAAGAAATTGTTAAGAGCATATGCTTGGCTTACGTTTTGCGTTATAGTATGGGGCAGTAATTTTGTATTTGGGAAAATTTTAGTTCAGTATTTTTCACCAACCCTTTTAACTATGCTTAGACTTTTGTTCATTGTACTCTTGCTTATAGGTTTGTCGATATACAAAAAGAACTTAAAACGAGTTAATAAAATTGATTTACTTGCGTTAGTTTTCCTTGGAGTTATTGGTGTATTTATTAACCAATGGTCTTTTTTTATGGGATTACAAACTGCTGATTCAACAACATCGGCATTAATTTTAGCAACTACTCCTATATTGACTGGTTTTCTCGCTGCTGTTTTCCTCAAAGAAAAACTAACAATTCGAATGTTAGCGGGATCACTACTAGCTCTAATTGGAATTTACTTAGTTGTCACTAAAGGTAATCTAACTTCTTTACATTTTGAAAAAGGATTATTATGGATTGTCCTAACGATGATTACATTTGCCATTATGATAATAATGACAAGACTTCTATCAAGCAGGATAGACCCTCTGACCATTACTTTATATTCCAATGTAGTCGGATTTATTGTATCGATTCCTTTTGCATTTTTACTGGACAATCCGCCGCGAATAAGCCCTAGACTGTCTGATTGGGCATTCCTTATCGGTACCGCAATTGTTGTACACGGCATCGCGACACTAATCTGGAATCAAAACATTCGATATGTTGATGCTTCCAAGGCTTCCATCTTATCGAACCTAGAACCGTTTGTCGCAATGTTAATGGGCTTAATATTGCTATTCAAACCAATAACCTGGTTGGAAATCTTAGGCTCACTCATCATTGTAGGTGGAGTAGTGCTGTCAACGTATTCAAAAGCTCGATAAGCACACACAAGCATGTGCACTGAGTCGGTGCATGTGGTCACTCCCCGAGTTTTGTTGTATTTTGTCGAATAATTTGGATCGTATGTTTTACAAAAAGTATAGAGGGTATATTACACATGTATGATTTTTAATAATATCCAACACTATAAACGAGGTGATATTGTGACGAATCAAGATAAGAAAAACCAACAAGGTGATGACTCTCTCGAACAAAAACAGAAAGAGAAAGATTCAAATCAGGACATTGAACCACAACGTGAAACGGACACCAAACCACAGGAAAACAAATAATATTGAAACGAAAATAGTTAAAAAACAAAGAAATGAAACGACCCTTACCATACATTTCCTAGGTTAGGGTCGTTTTTCAGTATATTTTCTTCAAGAACATTCCTATGTTCAAATATTTCTTATAACGATTCATTTCCTTGAATTCCCAATAAATAAATGCTATCGTAAAATAGTGAACATACTTATTTGTTTAATCAAATCTAATGTAAGCGCAAACAATTAAGTGTTTTATTAATAAGGGGGAGGAAATTTATCATGATTTATGCAAATCCAAATACAGAAGGGGCAATTATTAATTTCAAGGATAAATATGATAACTTCATTGGCGGCGAATGGGTGCCACCGGTAAAAGGGGAATACTTTGAGGTTACAACACCAATCACTGGTGAAGCATTCACAAGTGCAGCTCGCTCTTCAGCTGAAGATATTGAACTTGCTTTAGATGCCGCTCACGCTGCGAAAGATGCTTGGGGCAAAACATCTACGACAGAGCGCGCAAATATATTAAATAAAATTGCGGATCGAATAGAGGAAACTCTAGAAATTATTGCTGTTGCAGATTCTTGGGATAATGGAAAGGCTGTTCGTGAAACATTAAATGCAGATATTCCATTAGCAATTGATCACTATCGTTATTTTGCTAGTGTTATCCGTGCTCAAGAAGGACGGACAACACAATTGGATAATGACACGGTTGTCTATCATTTCCAAGAACCGCTTGGTGTTGTTGGACAAATTATTCCATGGAATTTCCCTATTCTAATGGCTACTTGGAAAATTGCACCGGCCTTAGCTGCTGGTAACTGTATTGTCTTAAAGCCAGCTGAACAAACTCCAGTTTCTATTATGGTATTGCTTGAGCTAATTGAAGACTTACTTCCTGCAGGTGTGCTTAATGTTGTAAACGGATACGGGATTGAAGTGGGGAAACCACTAGCAACGAATCCTCGTATTGCTAAAATCGCATTTACTGGTTCAACTGCTGTTGGTCGTCAAATAATGCAATATGCAACTGAAAATATTATTCCTGTAACACTTGAGCTTGGTGGAAAATCTCCGAATATATTCTTTGAAGATGTCATGGACAAGGATGATGAATTCCTAGATAAGGCAATTGAAGGCTTAGTTATGTTTGCCTTAAATTCAGGAGAAGTATGTACCTCCCCAACTCGAGCATTAATCCAGGAATCGATTTACGATAAATTTATCGAAAAATCGATTGAGAGAGTAAAGGCAATTAAAGTCGGAAACCCACTTGATACAGAAGTTATGATGGGTGCCCAAGCGTCGAATCAACAACAAGAAAAAATCCTCTCTTATATCAAATTAGGTAAAGAGGAAGGTGCCGAATTATTAATCGGTGGCGAAGTTAATCAGATTGGTGACGACTTTAATAAAGGAAACTACATCCAACCTACTATTTTTAAAGGTAATAATGAAATGCGTATTTTCCAGGAAGAAATCTTCGGACCAGTATTAGCTGTTACTACATTCAAAGATTTTGATGAGGCTATCGAAATAGCAAATGATACCATTTACGGCCTAGGCGCTGGCGTATGGTCAAGGAGTGGTGATCTTGCTTATCGTGCTGGGCGTGCGATTCAAGCTGGACGTGTTTGGACCAATACCTATCATAAATATCCAGCAGGTGCTGCATTTGGTGGATATAAGATGTCAGGTATCGGACGGGAGAACCACGGTATGATGCTTGATCACTACCAACAAACAAAAGCTTTATTAGTAAGCTATGATAGAAAAGCTCAAGGTTTCTTTTAATTTAGAAAGGATGAGTCTAAATATGGTAGATCGTGTCGTAGCCACAGATGAGGCGCTAAGATTAATAGACTTGATAAAAACTAGGCAAGAATCCATTATATTTTATCAATCTGGCGGTTGTTGTGATGGTTCCGCACCAATGTGCTACGTTGAGGGCGATTTTCTACTTGGAGATTCCGATCTCTACTTAGGTTCCATTAGAGACGTTCCTTTTTATATGCATCGCAGTCAATATGACTATTGGAAACATACGCAGTTAATAATTGATGCAATTGATGGACGTGGCCCAGAATTTTCACTTGATAGTCTTGAAAGCAAACATTTCATTACGCGTTCTCACGTCTTTACAGAGGAAGAGTATTTGCAAGGGAAAGAAAAAATATAAGACAGAGAAGCCTATAGAGATAGTTTTTTCTCTATAGGCTTTTCATTGTAATAAAATCAAATCATATTTACATAGTGCGCTAATCTCCCACTGCCCTATTAATTGAATTTTCCCTCCATCAATGAAATAATATGCTTATAATTCCAACTAAGAATATAAGAATTGAAGAATAAGAGACACTAGATAATTAATGGAGGGATTCTCATGAAATTAACGGAGCTTCAGACAAAGGAGAAAAGAGCAGACTTACTAAGGGAAACTGTCAAAGCTTTTACTGATCGGGCAGAGCAGCATGATGCAAATGGAACATTCCCTTACGAAAATTTTCAAGAATTAAAAGCAATTGGATATCCAGCTTTAACACTTCCGGAAAAACATGGCGGATTAGGAATACCGCTTACAGAAATGCTTCAGCTTCAGGAAATCATTGGAAAGGCCGATGGTTCAACCGCACTCTCTATCGGTTGGCATATGGGGATTATGAAGCATCTTGGTGAAAATAATATATGGAGTGAGGATAAGTTTACAGTCGTCGCCCGTGATGTCGTTGTTAATGGAGCCCTGTTAAATAATGCTGCAACAGAGCCTGCAACAGGTAGTCCTACTCGTGGCGGGAAGCCTGAAACCTTTGCAAAAGAAAACGATCAAGGTTGGATAATTAATGGAAGAAAGACATTTACAACACTTGCACCGATTCTCGATTATTTTATCGTAAGTGCATCGATTGATGGAACGGATGAGGTTGGGAATTTTCTCATTAAGCGTGAGTATCCAGGGGTAAGTGTAGATGAAACATGGGATTCAATTGCCATGCGAGGTACAGGAAGCCATGATTTAGTGTTAGAAAATGTGCAAGTGGCAAAGGATGATCTTGTTGAGCGCATCACTCCCGGAAAGAAAAAGGCAGCTGGCTGGCTACTCCATATTCCCGCTTGCTATCTAGGAATCGCCCTTGCCGCACAAGACTATGCGAATCAATTCGCTAGGAGCTATTCTCCTAACAGCATTTCCGGAACTATTTCCGATTTGCCAAATGTGAAGCAAAAGATGGGTGAAATGGAGCTTGCCATTTTAGAGTCGAAGCATTTTCTCTATTCTGTCGCGAGAAAGTGGGATGAAGGCGATGCAAACATAAGGCAAGCGATGGGACCAGAGCTTGGTGCTGTAAAATTATCTGTAGTCAATAAAGCAGTAAATGTGGTGGACTTAGCAATGCGAATCGTTGGTGCAAGAAGTCTATCGAGACAAAATCCATTACAACGATATTACCGAGACGTTCGTGCAGGACTGCATAATCCACCTATGGATGACATGACAATTATTAATTTAGCTGGAAAATAGGAGTATAGTCCGGTATACAAAATCACAAGGAATTTTCACTGGCCTTGTGGTTTTTTCTATCTTCCTTTGTAAAGCCTTATACACGTCTATTAATCATAATAAAGTAACTCCAACAAACCCTATATATTTTCAGTCCTATGATCGCTCCTTCCAAAGCTTCATCGGATTTTCTTGTCCTTCATTTAATGGCATTTGCACCATTGAAAGCGAACGTTCTGCTTTTGTTATTTGTAAATCTTCATATATCATTTTAGGTTCCCCTAATCCTACTTCAGCTGCAGCGTCAACTGATGCACAATAATAAACCTTTTCTATTCCCGCAAAGTACATTGCAGTTAGACACATCGGACAGGGTTCCCCACTTGCATACATAATATAGCCCGATAAATCATCCGTTTGTAACTGTTCTTGCGTATGGCGGATGGCGTTCGTATAAATTCGTCATCACAACCTTCATTCCATCTTTCATCATAGCTAAATCCTGAATTGGAAAGGTTGGTCTTCTATACTTATTATACAAACAAACTAAAATATTTAAATGTGGATGGGGAAATTAGAGGCATGAACCAAATAGTACTTTTCTAATCTCACTCACTATTAAATCAAACGTTTGTTTTAATAGTGGAATTTATTCCCTACCCTTGTAATTCCCAAAATAGAAGATGAACTCAATCCTTATAAATATGTAAGCAATTGCGTAACAAACTCATAGCCAAAATAAATACTAAATCCAATTAATAGGACTGCAGCAATAATTGAAACCCACTTCATAATTGTTTGATTTAAAAATCGCCTCGTATAATGAATCACACTCATCAACCCAATATCATGGATTAGTATTCCAAGAAGAATTCCTATAGCAACAATACCAAAATGAGGTCCATGATTATTACTTAACGACGATACTAATAATGGCCCAAATATGCCAATCCAGAATACAATATTAGCTGGTGAAATCGCAATGAAGAACCCTGAGGTAAACGCCTTTACTAAAGACTTCTTAGGCGCCGTTCCACTGAAATCAACTGGAGTATTCGATTCTTTTAAACTATCAATTCCAAGAATCAATAGAAAAACGAAACCAACAAGCCACATGACTGTCTCCACTATCGGATGCGTTAAAAAATGCGAAAAGCCATAATATATCAACGTAATTAATGTCAAGTCAATCGTCATTCCACCAAGTCCAACGAACCAACCACTGAGGAAACCATTTCGTAGTGCCTGCTTCACCATTTGCACAGTCATTGCACCAGGAGTTAAAGATAAAGCCAGTCCCAATAAAATATATGTAAATAATGCCGTTATCATGTTTTTCTCCATTCTAAATATATTTTTAATTAAATTATTGCATAATTATACATTATACAAAATAATTAATCCCGCCTCAATTAATAACAACAACTAAGTACAAAAAATAGGACTAAACCGTAATTGGATTCAGTCCCACTTGCGATAATATTTACTTAATAGATGCAACCTTTTACCCTTTATAACTTATTTCTCCCGTTTCAAGTAACTCCTTAAGCCCCATGAACATATAATTCCAACCTTGCTCAGTTCCATCATGATGCTCTTTAACTGCCTTTTCAATATCAGCTGCTGTCCAATTTTCTTCATGCGGAACAATGATTTCTTGTGAAAATGTCATTTCACTGCCTTGTGGAAGCTGTTTTAGCTCAACTGTAATCGTATCTTCTAAATCATTAAACTGCGGCATCTTGAATGTAAATACTAATTTTTTCGGAGAGTCAATTTCTAGGTATTCCCCAATCGCACGATAATCTTTTCCATCGCGATGGTCAACGATTTCCCAAGTTCCCCCGACCTGTGGACTATTGTACGCTACTTTATTTGTTCCTTCCAATGTAAAGAACCACTTTCGCATTATTTCAGGATTAATCCAAGCATCAAAAACGTTCTTCGGTGCTACATCGATATTTCTTACCATTGTCAAAGTCGTTTTCGAGTAATTTCCCATTCCATTGCTCCTTAAATTTTTGTGTCTTATTTTTCTCTTGATACTTAATTTAAGTATATCAAAGTAAATTATCCTTTCAAAGCCTGAGCCGATAAGGAACACTTTCTGCAAATCACAAGTAATTTGCTACCTTATGCAAAAGCCTATTACTGTTAAATTATTTCTTCTTCTGTTCTTTGATATGGCATTCTTTACTATAGAGTAATGAAAAAACGCATTTTGATCGAATTTCTATCAAAATGCGTTTCTTACTATTCATCAATACAAAATCATTCTGGTGTACGAATAACTAACACATCACACTTAGCAGAGCGTACGATTGCTTCAGATACGGAGCCAATTAAATAACGTTCAATTGTATTTAATCCGGTAGCACCACAAATAATTAGGTCAGCACTGACAGAGTCAGCAAGCTCATTTGTGATAATCGTTCTTGGAGAACCATATTCGATCACTGCTTTTACGTTGTCAACACCTTCTGCCTCTGCCTGGGCTTTGTAGCCATTTACAAGCTCTTCTGATGAATGTTGCGCATGTTCAACACTAGATCGGCCATAAGCTTCAAACGGCCGAGTGTCAATTACATTTATTATGTTTAATACTGAATTCTCGTTACGTTTTGCAACATCGATTGATTTTCGAAATGCGTATTCTGCCTCTTTTGAACCGTCGACTGCTACTACGATACTCTTATAATGATTTACCATTTATCATTATCCCCTTCTGTTCTATCTGTTTAGATATCTAACAGCTAGATAATCCTAAGATAATCCTATCTGTGTGCAGGTTTTGTAGCCTTCACCGCTGCTGGAGATTTTTCTTTTAGTCCGCCAGCCTTTTTAACAAAGAACGAGCAGATTAATGCAACTGCTGAGATACCAGTAATAAAGTAGAATGCATACTTAACACCTGAAGCTAATATCTCTGCCTGAGATGCGTCTGGCACATTAAGTGCAAAGCTGTTTTGACCAGCTGTAAATAATGTAATCGCGATTGCCGTACCTGCAGCCCCAGCTACTTGATTCAATGTATTCATGGCTGCAGAACCATCTGCATAGAGTTCACGTGGTAATTCATTAAGTGCATTCGTTTGTGATGGCATGGTTACCATTGTTAACCCGAAGAATAAAACCATAAATGCAACGATTATTTGCCACACAGGTGTTGTTGCTGAAATAACGGAAGCAAAAATGACATTCCCAATTAATACAATAATTGATCCAGTGATTACGAAAACACGTGGTCCAAATTTATCAAAAAGTGTCCCAACGATTGGTGACATTATAACGTTAACAGCATTACCAGGAAGCAGCATTAAACCGGCAACCGCAGCACTGAATAACAAAGCTCCTTTTAAATACATTGGCAATAAAATTGCCGTTGATAAAATAACTAAAATACTAAGGAACATCATCAATGTTCCTAACGTGAACATCGGATACTTAAAGACACGTAAATTAACCATTGGCTGATCCATTTTCATTTGACGAATTCCAAACAGTAAAAGTGCGATAACCCCTATAAGTAATGGTACCAACACTTGTGGAGAAGAAATAGCCATTTCAGCCATCGTACTTAAAGCAAAGATTAATCCACCAAAACCAAATGTTGATAAAATAATCGACAATACATCGATTTTTGGTTTTGTGATTTCTGATACATTAGCAATTTGTGCTGCAGCATAAATAGTCAAAAACACATATAATACAGCGCTAATCCAGAAAATATATGACCAGCCCAACGAACTAATAATAACCCCTGAAAGTGTAGGTCCTAATGCTGGTCCTAATGTAATAACAAGCCCCATGATTCCCATTACAACTCCACGTTTATGAATAGGGAATATAATTAATAGCACATTTGTCATAACTGGGATTAATATACCCGTTCCTATCGCTTGCACTAAACGACCAGTCAAAAGAATCGCAAAGCTTGGTGATAATGCCGCTAAAACCGCTCCTAAAAGCGAGATAACAAGACCACCAATAACTAATTGTCTTGTCGTAAACCATTTCATTAGTAGTGCTGAAATTGGTACAAAAATTGCTAATACTAATAAATAACCTGTTGTCAGCCATTGTGCAATACCAGCTGTAACTGAAAATTCCTCCATAACATTTGTTAAAGCCATATTTAATGCTGTTTCACCAAATAATCCAAGAAATGCTCCCAACATTAGGATAAACGCCATCGTCTTTGGATTTTTGACTTGAATTTCTTTATTCATGATAATCTCCTTTTTTAATAATTTTAGCTAGTCTTTTGGAAGGTCTGTGCAATTACAATTAGAGGTTCACTCGTTTTTTTCGTTAGACAAAGCATAATTCCGCCTTCGATTGTTGCTGTTATCATAAGAGCCTTCGCTTTTGCTTTTTCTATCGATACCCCTTCTGCCACCAGCTTACTTTCATAGATTGCTTCAATCTTAGTGTAAAGACTTATACAGGCTTTTCGGACTGCGTCGCTAAGCGATCCCATTTCACTAACAATACTAGTAAATGTGTGACCAGTAATCGTACCTTCCGTTTCATATTTCTTTATAATTTTATCAATCATTGCAACTATGGATTCTTGTGTTGTTGGATAATGTGAAAAAATTGATTCAATATCCAGGGTAATCGTATCACTCAAAGACTCCAGGCAAGCAATGAGCAATTCTTCTTTTCCATTTGGGAAATGGTGATAAAGTGAACCTTTCGACATATTACATTCCCTTAAAATTTCGTTTAGTCCTACACCTATATATCCCTTTTAAAAGCTTCGTCGCGATGTTGATTATCAGCGATTTTGTTTCCATTTCCGTAGTACACCTCCACCATACCAACCGGTCTGTTCTAAATCATATCAAAAAAAAATTCTATAATGCAAGGCTTTTTTACATTAGAATCTTGTTCTTATTCACATTTTAGACACAATTATTTTTATATCTTTAAATGTATACGCTTTCCATCTATCTCTCCTTTTAAACTTAATATTATTTTAACAATTAAGCGATTTTCTTAAGCACATATAGAGCGCTATCCATACGAGGATAACGCTAATTTATATGCTCGATTCACCACTATGCTACTTACCCTCCATCCATACGTTTGGATAAGATGACATCGAAAGAAACTGCAGGAAACTATAAACCCCAATCAGATTTTAAAGTTTCTTTAAGATATTCTAGTTGCTTAGCACCTATCTTATCAGCAATTCTGCTCTCTATATTAGCCTTTAGGGCTTCATTCCTTCTATAGCATTCTTCGCCTAATTCAGTTAGCTGTATCCATTTATCCTTCTTGTTATTTTTTACATTATGAATTTCAACAAGTCCTTTTGCTTCTAAGCTTTTTATCGATTTATGGGTTGCTTGTCTAGAAATATCCACATGCTTGGATACATACGATATGGTGGGCTGCTTTTTATAGGTTCTCGCTATGATAAACCATTCGGAGTTCGATAAATAAATATCCATGCTATCATTCCAACTGTTCTCTGTCATTTTTCTGAGTTGCAGATGGCGCTCACTTAACACATCAATTAAATCCAAGTTTTTTAATTCAAAATCCAAACGATTCACTCCCCTTTATTAGCTCGACACTTACTATATAAAATCATTACCATATTGTCAACCACATTGACAATATGAAAAAATATTATAAAATATTATTGTAAACTTAGTTGACAATAATAAAGTTGGAGGTTTACACAAATGTTTAATGTTGGTGATCAGATCATTTATTCCGTACATGGTTTATGTGAGATCGATGAAATCTGTGAAAAAACGTTTGGTAATAAAACTGGAATTTATTATGTGTTGCATCCACTTGAGGATTCGAGATTAACGATTAATGTACCCATAGATAGTGAACAGGCAGTCATGCTAAAAGTGATGGGTAGAGAGGAAGCAGAAGACATCTTACAGTCTTTTCAACAGCCAGGTATTACATGGATAGAGGATCCAAGACAGCGAAAGAAAGAATATAGTAACCTTATAAACACTGGTGATCGTAAATTGATTGTTAAAGTAGCAAATACATTATTAAAAAAACATCACGATGCTAATGAAAACAAGAAACGATTATACGATCAGGATCGGACCCTTTTAACAAATATCCAAAATATTATGTATGAAGAATTAGCTGTATCATTGGATACTTCTGTTGGGGAAATATCCAAAAGGGTAACTAGCATGGTTATCAAAAATGACTAATTTATATTTCATTATTTAGTTCTCGGAATATCACTTACATAATACATACATTTTAGATAAAGAAGTGGTGATTTATAGTATGTTAAAACTTTATATTAAGCCAGGATGCACATCCTGCAGAAAGGCAAAAAAATGGTTAGAAGCAAATGGGATAGCTTTTGTTGAACGAAATATATTTACGAAGTCATTAACTCTGTCTGAGATTATGGAAATCTTTCGTTTAACGGATAATGGAACAGATGACGTTATTTCCATGCGTTCAAGAGTAGCTAAAAATAAAATTGCAGATATGAATCAATTGTCCCTGAAAGAACTATACAACTTTATCCAGGAAAATCCTAGTATTCTAAAGAGCCCTATCATTCACGATGAAAAACGTCTAATGGTTGGTTATAATGAACATCAGATTCGCCGATTTATACCAAAATCAGTCCGTTTACTATACTTGCATGAAGCACAAAAGATTATTTAATAACAATTTTAACTTCTTTTTCTTAGGGGTAAAAAACAATTATCCCTTTTAGCTTTTTTCTAAAAGATTGTTTCCTTTACCAAGAGATAGACAATAGTGAGTAGTTGATGTACACTGCGAACTATCTTAGGATGCGGAAATCAACTTTGTGCCTACTTAGTTCGCAGTTTATATAAATAGCAACAAATAATAAGTGATAATACAATCTTGCTAATCGTAACAGGTTACGCATTTACCATAAATATCCAGTCGGTGGTGGCTAACTTTAAATTCTGCTATTTGTTCTACAAATACCTCTATTTCCTTTAATAAGGGATACTGAAGATCCGCAATTTTCCCGCAGTTATTACATATAATATGATAATGATCTTTTGTATTACCATCAAATCGGCTAGGTGCGTTGCCGAATGTTAATTCACGAGCTAATCCGTTTTCACACAGGATATTTAAGTTATTATAAATGGTGGCCCGACTGATACTAGGAAATCTCGTATTCATTGCTTTATAGATTTCATCTGCCGATGGATGGAATTCACAGTTTAATAAATATTCTAAAACTGCAACACGTTGGGTTGTAATCCTAACGTTCGAACTTTTCATTTTCGCTATTGCATCTTCTAATTTAGACATTGATTTCCCTCATTTTGTGAAATATTATCAAATAGCTTACTCAGTAAGTAACACTCCAACCTCTGGTTCTTAATCGATTCGCTCTATCTCAGCTAGATTAAACTTATGAGATCCTACTTTTTCTTAAATCCTTTTCAATATCTTCAAGGGATCTCCCTTTTGTTTCTGGAACAAAAAAAGAAACGAAGATAAAAGACATAGCTGCAATAGTAGCAAATATTGTAAACATCCATGCTATTCCTATAGAATCTAACAACATAGGAAATACCAAAGTGACAATTAAATTAGCAGCGCTCATACCCATTATAGCAATCCCCATTCCTGCTCCTCTTGCTTTTAGCGGAAAGAGCTCTGGTATAATTACCCATGTGACTGCTCCCCAGGAAACTGCAAAACTCATAACATATATGCCAAGGAAAATTACCGTTAACCAAACTGTAGAAGCATTTAATCCAGAGGTAAACAATATAAGTGAAAGGACAATTAAACTAGCACTCATTGCTACAGAACCTATTTTCAACAATTTTTTCCTTCCTAATTTATCAACTGTCATAATTGCTGCGACGGTCATTAAAACGTTAACTAACCCAATCCCCATCGTTCCCAAAGTAGAAGCTGTATTCTCCATACCAGCTTCAGTGAAAATAGTAGGTGCATAATAAATAACCGCATTTATGCCAACTATTTGCTGAAAAACTCCTATTAAAATACCAATAATTAACGTTGACCGCATCCACTTCGATTTTAAAATTGTAATTACACTTTCATTATTTTCACGGTCTATTTGTTTAACAGCTTTTACTTCATTATCGATTTCGTTAGGTTTGCGTAATAATCCCAAAACCTCTCTAGCCTTTATTTCTTGATTCTGCCTTAATAACCATCGTGGACTTTCAGGCATAAATATTATACCACCTAACATGAGTACTCCTGGAATGGTTGAAACTGCTAACATCCAACGCCATGCTTCAAAAGGAGCAAGTAAATGATTCGAGAGATAAGATATTAATATACCAGTTGTTAACATCAGTTGATATAATGCCGTCACTTTCCCCCTCATCGGGGTTGGAGCTAGCTCAGCTAAATAAACAGGTATTATCGCCATAGAGCCACCAACACCAAGCCCATTAATAATTCTTGCAATAATTAACGTCAAAGCATCTGGCGCTACCGCTGATCCTATTGAACCGATAATAAAAAGAATAGAGATAATCGCAATCGTTTTACGTCTGCCAATTCGGTCAGATAGCCATCCCGATCCTGCTGAACCGATAATTGCACCTAATAGCAAACTGCTTACAACCACTCCTTCCATCAAACTTGTCAGAGGAATATCGTTTTCAATAAATAATAAAACCCCAGAAATAACTCCCTGATCAACACCATATAAAAGACCGCCTAAAGCTCCGAAAAGTAAAATCCACCTTCTAGATTTCAATCCACTTTCTCTCCTTCTTCTATCTTCTTCAATAAATTATTCGCCCGTATCCTCATTTATGAATACTAGAACATCTCCTGGGACGACTCTGTCACCAATTTTTACAGTAAACCTATCAATTGTTCCTCTAAGCTCAACTAAGATTTCCTTTAATCTTCCATTCTCCGCTTTAATTGAGAGTAGCGGTTGACATTCACTTATGTTTTCACCTGATTGAACATGAATTTCTTCAATGGTTCCATTTATAGGAGTGGTTACTATTTCCTTACCGTCCCAGCATGGTGTTATCACTTCATGAACGATCATTTAATGCCTCCTTTCTAATGTACAGCTTTAATAAAATGAAATCACACTGAAAATATTATTTTTCCAGTATAAGGTTGAAGAAGTGAATAGATTTATAGAAGAAGGGCCACCTGACTGCTTACATCGGTGGCACTATTTTAAGCAACGCTATTCGTCAATACCAAATAACAGAAGCCTTTTCAGTATTAATCATTCCATTTGTTCAAACCTAGTAATTTTTCCCCTAGTTCTGAGAGTGTTGCTCTTTGATATTTCTTTTGCTCCCACTTTCTTGGATCTCCTGGGAATGCATCCCCTCTTGGAGGTAAGCGGTCATTCCAGGAATTAATTCTTTCTTGTCGTAATGACTCATCATCTTCCTGTGCGGGAAACATTGCAATATATTGTGCCATCCTCGGTTGATCTGAGACATTGGGACGAATTCCGTGTGGTTGCATCGCATTGAATATTAGCAAGTCTCCTGCTTCTTGAATAATCTTTTTAGGTTCGTACCCCGTTATATCTGGATGATGCGGATCACGATCTTTTGGTTGTGTTTTCACCCATTCTGGAAAATCACGATATAATTCAGGAATACACTGAAATCCTCCCATCTCTTCAGTTGTATTCACTAAAGATAGGACCCCTTGTACATTTTGTGGTAACGGATCTAAGCTTGTATCTACATCCCAGTGGATGAATCCCCCTGTTGCCTTTTTATCCTTTTTGGGCATATTTAAGTTACACCGATCAATGCTTACCCAAAGATTCTCCGTTCCCCAGATATCAACAAAAGCATCATAAACTCGTCGCTCCGTACGGTTATCCCATAAAAATTGGTGGTTATAAAGTTCAACCATCCCTGTTCCCTGTAACTCTTTCATTTTCATTTCTGTTTGCGATTCAGAGTACCAAGTAGAAGGATTATTTGGATCCTTTTCTTCGAATTCCCACATTAATGCTTTCAATCTTTCGATATTTTCTTTTGGAATTGCATTTTTAATAATCACATATCCGTTTTCTTTCCAAAATGTCCAATCAGCTTCACTAAGTACACGGAGTGGCTCGTTATTCTCACGTGTGTTCAATTTCAATTCTTTCGTTAAAATATTGTTTATTTCAGCCATGTGAATCCCTCCATAAAGTTTTTTTAACCTTCGACATTTGAATGCGCTATCAATTATTAGAAACACAATCCTCCTTCTTTTCATATTTATCCGTTAACCAATAAGCTAACGTTATAATTAAACCTTAAATTATGGAACGCGTTTCATGTCAAGGGTTATTTTTGAATATTTTAAAAAAGTTAGAGTATTTTTATAATACTCTAACCATTTGCAGATCATGTAGAATCCCATTTTCCCCACCGACTTTGTAATATACTTTTTGGTATATTACATTTCTCCTTTTAATACAAATGTATTGTCCTTTACTTAAACGGTTTTTCTTTCGATTAACTTTACAGGTACTTCCTTATTCGATATTTCACTATTTATTGTCTGAAGAAAAAGGTTCCTTCCCATTTCCATCAGAGGAATTTCTATCGTTGTTATATCCATCATTTTTGCTATTGGCTGATTATCAAAACCAATAATTGCGATATCATCCGGTATCGATATTTGTTGTTTTTGACAGCTTACTACAATGCCTGCTGCCACTTGATCACTTGTTACAAGCAAAGCCGATGGTGCTATATTCATAAGTTTTACTTGATTGATGACTTTTTCTCCATCCTCGAAATATAAACACTTGTCAATAATGTATTCCGAGTTGTATGATAAACTATATTTCTCATGAAAATCTTTATAAGCTAACCCTCTATTATAACTGTTAGCCCCTGTACTTCTGCCGATACAATAGCCGATTTTTCTATGACCTCTCTGATATAAATACTCTAATGCATTTGAAAAGATTTTATAATGACTAACAAACGTGGAGGATACGTTTATTTCCTTCACATCTTCGCTTAATACAATTGGACCAAATTGTAGATACTCTTCAATTATTTGCAGATCGCACGTTCTTGAACAGATAATCAATCCATCAATTTGTTTTTTTTGTAACATTTCTAGTGCTTCTATTTCTTTATTTTGCATGTAATCAGTTTGAAATAGAACCAAATGATAGTTGTTTTCCAATGCTTGCTTCGCTATTCCTTTCAATAGTAAAGAAAAATACGGATGATCAGAGAACGGGAGAACGACCCCAATAAGCTTCGTTTTCCCCTTACTTAAATGGACGGCATTGATATTCTTTTGATAATTGGTTGATTTCACAGCATCTAATACAGCTTCCCTTTTTTCCTTACTTACATAAGGATGATTATTCAGCACTCGTGAAACGGTTGTAACCGATACCCTAGCCATTTTTGCCAAATCTTTAATATTTGTCATTTGCTCCTCCACATAGCCCCTAAGGAAATTAACATTTAGGGATAAGTTTCGTTCGCTTTCATTATCCATAAGCCTAGTGTAATCTATGAAACGCATTTCATGTCAATTTGAAAGCCTATCTTCAGGTTCCTTTCTAATTTTCAATTTTTCCTTGATCTGGAATTGGTTTCATAATTAGCCTAGGGATATAGAGGAATCTTGCTCCTTCTATTTCAATAAAAGTTGATCTATTATCGGTGTAATGGTTCGTCCGGCGTGACGATAAATTTCAACTTTTATCTTGTTATTGGTTTTATATTGTTGGGTTTCATTAATAGTCGAAAATTACTACCAAAAGAAAAGCCGATTTTCCTAAGTTAGGAAGATCGGCTTTTCCCTGTAATATCTTATAAATATATTGTTACGGAAAGAGAGCACATCTTAGTAAGGTATTAGATGTGCTTTCTTCTTTTTGTAATAGATTTTTATAATTATACCAAGTAATCTTAAAATTACATTACCCCTTATTATATAACTAATTTCCCATGGTGAGGGAAGAATTATCTCGAATCAATCAGCCTGCATTCCACCATCCACATTATACAATGATCCTGTTACAAAGGAAGCATTATCCGATGCTAGGAAAAGGACAACCTGGGCCACTTCTTTCGGCGCTCCAAAACGTCCTACAGGAATTCCCTGTTTAATTGCCTCACCTGACGCTTCCGGTTCACCAGGTGTAATGTTGTTCTGGATATCAGCAAGCATTTGCGTATCTATTGCAGCCGGAGCGACGGCATTCACACGGATTCCGCTTCCTGCAGCTTCCAGTGCCGCTGTCTTTGTTAATCCCGCTACCGCATGCTTCGACGCTATGTAACCAGCCATTCCCGCTGAACCAATATAGGCAGCGTTAGATGCAGTATTAATAATACTTCCATACCCTTGGGATTCCATTTGTTTAATAACATGCTTCAATCCTAGGAATACACCAGTTACATTAATGCTTAGGATTGTCTCGAATGTTTCCTTCTCCAAATCCTTAATCGATGCAAATGGTCCATTAATTCCTGCATTATTGAAGAACACATCTATTTTCCCGTATGTATCCACCGTTTGTTTGACATAGTTTTGTACATCTTGTTCATCGGTTACATTGGCCTTTACAACTAATATGTCATCTCCATTGCCATTTAAAGATGTTTTTGCATTGCTTAATGCTTCCTCGTTAATATCAACCAATACTACTTTCGCCCCATTGTCTAAAAATAGCTGTGCAGTCTCTTGCCCGATTCCACCAGCACCGCCTGTTATTAATACTACTTTCCCTTCCATCTTTACCCCTCCTCTATAATTTTTGATATGTTCAGTCATTTACCATTATGATGTAAGCGTTATCCCTTTTACAAATGATATGATTTTAGTAGATATAAACTTATCATTTACTCTTACCATTTACTGTATGCCAAGCTTGCTGATATAGTTAAAAGCAATGGATATGTAAAAGTTAACATAATAGTAGGGATTCAATTATTTACACTCATAAGTAATGGAGGAAATACAATGGCGGTTACATATTATTAGGCATCGCCATAATTGCAGAAGTGTTCGGTAGTTAAATGTTGAAATTAACAGAAGGATTCAAGAAGCTATTCCCCTCAGTCGAAGTGATTATTGGATATGCCGTTGCTTTTTATATGCTCTCATTAGCGCTGCAAACACTGCCTCTTGGACTAGCCTACGCGATTTGGTCTGGTGTGGGCACAGCAGTTACAGCTGTACTTGGTGTTTTACTGTTTGATGATCCGCTCAATATTGGGATGGTATTCGGATTACCTCTCATCATTGGTCGTGTTGTGTTACTCAATACTTCGTCTAAAACTAAAGTGGAGAGTTAAAACAGGAAGAAACCGCTCAGATTATATTCTGAGCGGATTTGCTAGTTGGCAAAACGATTAATCGGAATATCTGTTGCCATGACCATATTCTGATTCTGCGGCTGCCGCGTCGGCTTTAGTTTTGTGTACCGTCCCAAACGGATGATGCGGTGGTGCGTAAATCGAATACAGTTTCAGTGGTATATTTCCTGTGTTCGTAACATTATGCCAGGTATTGGCAGGTACCATAATCGCAGAGTCATCCCTTACTCTTCTTACAAAATTTAAATTATTCTTACTTTTACCCATATTAACAATACCTTGACCCTGCTCCACTCTTAAAAATTGATCAACATCATGATGAATCTCCAATCCAATATCGTCCCCTACGTTAATACTCATCAATGTAACTTGTAGATGTGGTCCAGTCCATAGTGCGGTACGGTAGGTATTATTTTGCTTCGAAGCTTCATTGATATTAACAACAAAGGGTTCTGGTCCATAATCCTTTAACAAAATTCGCTCATCAACAGGGTAAGGATAGGGCATTTCATATCCTCCTATCTGGCTCATCCCCTGAGGTAAAGCTTCATAATCAAACTGCCTCCCATTGTTATACATCGGCAAGTTCCCATAATAAGGATATGGATAAATATAAGGATTGTAGTACATTTTTCTCAAACCCTTCTCTTATTTATACATTTATCGTATGCCGTTTGTTAAAGGAATGTACCTTAGCCCAAGTTTGGACAGAAAAGGATTAGATTAAATGTGATATCCCTACCATTACTCTTTTATTAGAAAAATAAGGTTTAGCCAAGCTCTTTAGTGACAGCCTAGTTGCACCTATGCAATCAAAAAGTTTTTAACCTTTCCTTTCTGCTAAAAGTGGCGATTAGTCATCCCTTCTTCTTCACTCTATATCTAAGCACAGTTTTAAGCTTTGCTGCCTCTACTTTTCTAAAATCAGAAAGATATATTTCCCGATGTGTTAAAGAAGTTCTTTCAAGTTGATTATCTTCCAGGAATTTATTCATTTTCGCAAAGGATTGTGGTTCATCATCATATGAACCAAGATGGAGCATTTGTACAGATAATCCATCTTCAATGGTACCGAATGTTACCTCATCTAATAGTGGATTTGGCTTATTTTTCCGTACAGTCTCAGATGCCCTCTCTACTACTTCCTCCGTCACAAAGTCTGGCTGTCTAATCATAATCATATACAATAGCTCATCTTTATTCAGCGTATCTAACTTCTTGCCTTCTTCTGTTAAATCCCAAATTCCTTCCAAGGGATAGACGGTATACTCGAAATATCCTTCTGGGGTAAATCCCTTTTTGGGCATCATCCGAACTGCGTATGCCAATGAGTAAAGAACCCCAATATTCTCCGAAAATTGTGCTTCATTCGGATTTCCTTGCCCCTTTATCATAAAAAATTTATGCTCTGGAATTGAGACCAATGCAGTTTTTTGTTTCGGTATATATAACTCTTTCTCTTTCTTTCTCCATTCATGTTTCATTTGTCCCATCCTTCATCATGATCATGGTCCTCCATTAAAAAGCGGTAATAAAACCATCGAACCAATAGGAGAACCGCAGCTACGAATCAGTAGATACCAAAACCTAAAACAAAGCTAGTCAAAGCCCCTATTGATGAAATCGTTCTTACATGGTTCCACATCGTCCACTTATATCCTAACAATATCTCTTGCAATCTGTCTTTTATGGTAAGTAAAAACTATCTATGTGCTTTTATCATTTGAGAGCATGAATTTAGCTTTCTCTACTACCTGATTTTGTCTATCCACGATGCCTCATACCTAACCCTTTCAAAAAATTCCTGGCAAAACGGTCACCGCATTTTCGATAATTACTATGCCCTTCTTTCCTCAGCAGCGCACTCAGCTCTCCTTTACTAATAACAACTCCTGCTTCTTTCAGAATATCAATCATGTCTTCACTTGTTAATGTCAATGCAATTTTCAATTTCTTTAGCAGTACATTATTGACACTATCATTATTCTTTATCATCATTGGCTGGCTTTCGGTATTTCCTGGCTTCGGTTCCTGTTTTCCCCTTTTATAGATAATCAGACCATTCAAAAACGATTCCAGCATGAAATTATCACAAGGTATATTGTCATGGTTCATATCATCCACAGATCCAAATTCATCATCGTAACTGTCTTTTGTTTTAGTAAGGATGTTTTTCACTTCTTCGGCTGTTACTTCAATACCTCCTAGTTGAAAAATCTTTACCATCTCTGTATCTTTTATATCAAGAGCATATCGTAATCGAATTAAAATATCATTATTATTCATATCCATTTTTTTACCTCCTAATTATTAGCTATTAGCACAACAGTCTAATTTTGCCTTTTTACTATTAATCCAAACATGTAATATTAATCTGATGTATTAATTATACTTTTTATCTCACTATTACTCTATCCGTCAGCTCCGAAAATCCAAGGAAAGGATTTGCTGCTATTGGCCAATCAGATTCTCACAGTACTCCGCGGAGGCTGGATTTTACTGCGTTCTATCGCAGTTATCTTCTCAAGTGTTGCTACAATTATTTCTAGTCTGCTCCCTTTATTTCTAAATAATGCTATGCCTCTGGGGAACATGCTTATGCTATTTGCTTTCCTTACAATTGCAGCATTCATAATTCACGGCGTATTGACACACGCTTTAAATGATTATACAGACTTTCATTCAGGTACGGATGAATTTAGTCCCGCTATTTTGTCAGGTGGAAGCAGGGTTGTGCAAAATGGAATAATGTCCTTAGATAACCTTCGCCAATTGGGAAAAGGGCTAACCATTTCTCTGCTGATTATTGCTGGGCTGCTCGCATTATTTGCTCAATACGAACTGGCCATTCTATTGTTGATAGGAATTTGGTCTGCGGCTTCTTATTCCCTACCCCCGTTGCGATTAAGTTACCGTCCCTTCTTAGGGGAGTGGCTCAGTTTATTTCCAGCTATTCTATTCCTTGGATTTGCCGGTCCGTGGATTGTTTTAGGTTCCATTCCTTTATGGACTTTACAAAATGCTGTCATTAATGCCCTCTTTTGTATGGCATGGGTAATGGTCCATCATATTCCTGATTTAGAGGCAGATAAACGGGCTGTACCGATGAAACGAACTAGCGTGGTATGGTTCGCTGATAGATTTGGGCTTTTTTATGCACGATTCCCGGCTTTAATTTATCTTTTTGCAGCCTTATTTTGCGGGCTATGGCTGGGATTCGATCGTTTCTGGGCTGCTGCATGTTTAGTTCTAACTATTGCTATTGCCTTATTCTTTGTTATGAAAGTAGATGTCATGAATTACCAGCAAGTCACCGTTTGTGAAAAAATATTACTGTCCCTCGCTATGATTACGGCGATAAGCTTGGGAATTTTTGTATAATATATAAAAGCAAAATGCTAAAATTCCGTCTGCAATCAAATCCATACAAATTGGATAAAAGGTGTTTCAATAACCTTAATCTAAGTACAGGAAATTTAAGATTCCCTGCACTTAGATTTTTTTATTTACAATTTCAATAAACATTAATGTTTATTGAAATCCCCCTATTTATAAGAACTAATATCATCGAATGGGGACAAATATGCCTTTCATAATTAAAGTACAAATATATTGACAATATGAAGCTAAAGCATTAATATTATCTCGAATTAATTTATATTAAATTAAAGATAAATTAATTAAATGTAAATTAGATTATTTTATTTGGAAAAGGATGTGATGGAACCCTGATTTGGTAATTTAAAACATATTTCCGGAATGAGCAAATCAAAAAAAAGATATTGATAAGTGTTTAATTATAGACTAAAAAGCAATCTTTTAGTGCAATTAATAGAACCAAATGGGCTTCAAATAAACAATAATTTTATTGGAAGGATGAAAACAAAATGATGAGAAGAGATTTATCTATGGATCTTATTAGAGTAACAGAAAGTGCTGCCTTAGCTTCTGGAAAATGGATGGGAAGAGGAAAGAAGGAAGAAGCTGATGAAGCTGCGACACAAGCTATGAGGGACGTATTTAATTCCATCCAAATGAAAGGTACTGTAGTTATTGGAGAAGGTGAAATGGACGAGGCTCCGATGTTATACATTGGTGAACAATTAGGGACAGGAGAAGGACCTGAAATAGATATTGCAGTAGATCCATTAGAAGGAACAAATATTGTTGCTGCAGGGACATCGGATGCTCTTACAACGATAGCAATTGCAGAAAACGGAAATTTATTACATGCGCCTGATATGTATATGGAAAAGATTGCAGTAGGTCATGAAGCTGCCGGAAAAATTGATATTAACGCACCTGTCATTGACAATCTATCAGCAGTTGCAAAGGCAAAAAATAAAGATATATCAGACCTAGTTGTAGCTGTTTTAGATAGAGAAAGACATGGGAAATTAATTCGAGAGATACGCGATTCTGGAGCAAGGGTTAAACTCATCCAGGACGGTGACGTTGCAGTTGCAATAAGTACTGCATTTGAAGATTCAGGGGTCGATATCATGCTTGGATCAGGGGGAGCTCCAGAAGGTGTTTTGGCTGCAACTGCAATTAAAAGCTTAAACGGAGAATTTCAAGGAAAGCTTCTTCCCTATACAAAAGAAGAGAGAAAACGACTACAGCAAATGGGTATTGACGATGTTAATAAAGTCTTATTGATGGAAGATATCGTAAAAGGTGATGATGTATATTTCGTCGCAACAGGTGTGACAAATGGCGATCTATTAAGAGGGGTCCAATATAATCAAAATATTAGTACAACACATTCTATTGTTATAAGCTCCAAAACAGGGACCGTTCGTTTTATTGAAGGACGACATCAAACCAATGGCAATAAATAACCTTCAATTAATTTCTTAAGATGGCTGGTTTTCTTTATTGGTAGGCCTACTTAATAAAAATATCTTACTAAAAAAATATTGAAAATTAGGGGAAAAAAAGTACATTTTATCTCTAATTAGTAATAATTAAATTCACTCTACTTTATTTAAATTCATATGAATTAAGTTTAAACAGGAGGAAGAGATTGTAAAATTACAATTGAAATGGGGAGAAAAAATGAATTACAATACCAGTCAAAAAATCATGGGTGATGAAACAATAAATAAAGTTAGAAAGTTTGGTGTAAGAGATAAACTTGGTTATATGTTTGGAGATCTTGGAAATGACTTTTTCTTTATTTTAGTAAGTTCTTTCTTAATGGTTTACTATACAGATATTTATGGAATTAGTGCAGCTTTTGTTGGAATCCTCTTTACAGTTGCCCGTTTATGGGATGCTGTTGCTGATGTAACTTGGGGGCGTTTTATCGATACCAGGAAACCTAGCAAACATGGTAAATTTAGACCATGGATTTTCAGAATGTCGTTTCCACTTGTTATTTCAGGTGTATTAATGTTCGTCCATATTCCTGGAATGTCGAATGGATTTTATTTAGCATATGCTTTTGTTACCTATATTCTATGGGGAACTTTATATAGTACAGTCAATATTCCTTATGGTTCAATGGCTTCTGTGATTACAAATGATCCCGTTGAACGTACTTCTTTATCTACATTTAGAACGATGGGAGCGATGTTGGCTAGCTTAATTATTAATGCGGTTGGACCATTGATCATATTTGTAGACAATAAGGCAGATGCTGATGGTTTTTTCCTGGCGGCAATAATCTTTGGGTTACTTTCAATATCAAGTTACATGGCGAGTTATAAACTATCAACTGAGCGTGTAGTGATGCCTGAGAATAATGAAATAAGCCACAATTTAGGGAATACAATAAAAGCTCTATTAAAAAACAAACCATTAATTGCCATCCTTGGTGCATCTCTAATTTTTATGATGAGTACGATGCTTATCGGTGCAGTTAACGTTTACTTATTTAAAGACTACTTTAATAATACAGCAGCATTAAGCATTATAGGGATTGTCCAAACAGTAACTGTATTTATTGCTATTCCATTAGTGAAACCATTAGTTGCTAAATTTGGAAAAAAGGAAACAACAAGTGTCGGGATGTTAATTGCAGCAGTTTTCTATATTCTATTATTCTTTTTACCAAACTTATCGACTTCTCAATTTATTGCCGTTTCAGCTATTGGAATGTTCGGATATGCATTCTTTAATACAATGATATGGGCCTTCGTGACAGACGTAATCGATTATCATGAATTTTTAATTGGAATACGTGAAGATGGAACTGTTTATTCCTTCTATTCTTTAGCACGTAAAGTTGGTCAGGCACTTGCTGGTGGTATTGGTGGTATTACAATTACAGCCATTGGTTATGATGCAAATCGTGAGGTGCAAACACAAAATGCACTTGATGGACTGTATGCACTAGCTACAATTGTACCTGGAGCCATCTATTTATTGATCTTTTTAATATTAGTATTTCTTTATCCGTTGAATAATCAACGTATGAAACAACTTACAATTGATTTAGCTGAAAAAAGAAAGAACAAGAATTAAATCAATCTTAGCAAATAGAAAAAAGTATTGACAAGTAATAGGAAGTAAACTAAAATTATACTTAATTGATATATTATTAATTAAACATAAATTAATAATTAAATTTTTTTAATTTATTATCTCGAATTAGTAATATATTAATTAGTAATTAAATGGACTAATGGAGGAATTTAACATGTTAAAAATAGGTATCGTTTTAGGTAGTATTCGTCAAGGTCGTAATGCAGAAGCTGTAACAAATTGGACATATGATTTTGCAACAAAACGTAATGATGATGTAGAATACGAAATTGTGGACTTGGCTGATTACAAATTGCCATTCCTTGGTCAAGCACTTCCAGAAGCACAACAAGCAGAAGCAGAAACAGCTATCAAAGCTTGGTCTGATAAAATGGCTTCATTCGACGGTTACATTTTTGTAGCACCAGAATATAACCATGCTGTAGGTGGAGCGCTTAAAAATGCATTAGATTTCTTGAAACCAGAAGTAGCTAACAAAGCAGCTGGATTCGTTGGTTATGGCAGCTTGGGCGGTACTCGTGCACACGAAAACCTTCGCCTTATCCTTGGTGAACTGCAAGTTGCTGATGTACAAACAGCTCTTACATTCTCACTTATGACTGACTTCGTTAATATGAGCGAGTTCAAACCAGCTGATTACCATGCAGCTAATGCTAACGGTATGCTTGATCAAGTTATCTCGTGGAGCCGTGCATTAAAAACAGTAAGAGGATAATCATTTAACAGACTTCCACGTTCAATTCGTGGAAGTGTTTTGTTTAATAAGGATAGAGGTGAATATCAATGGTAACCCTTTATATAACACCAAGCTGTACATCCTGCAGAAAGGCTAGAGCATGGTTTCAGAAAAATGAAATACCGTATAAAGAACGTAATATGTTTTCTGATGACATAACGATAGATGAGATAAAAAAAATATTACGCTTGACTGAAAATGGAACGGAAGAAATCATTTCAATAAGGTCAAAGGTATTTCAAGAATTAGCTGGTGATATCGACCAGTTGCCTATGAAAGAGTTATATTCGATGATTCAAGAAAACCCAAAGATTTTGAAGCGACCAATCATTGTTGATGGAAAAAGATTGCAAGTAGGTTATAACGAAGAAGAGATTCGCAGCTTTTTACCTCGATCCATTCGGACACTTCATTTACATGAAGCTCAAAGAATGATTGATGAAGCCGCATTGGGTTAAATCAAATGAATGCTCCTGTGAGTTTATACATAGGAGCATTCATTACTAACTATCAGAGTTTATGGATACTGGAGTCAAAATCCTTATATATTAACTGTTAAGAACTTTCGCAGCGATTTCTACCGTACGTTTTGCTTGATGTTTTACTGCTGCTTGTACATCCCCTACAATTTTTCCATCTTGCCCTTGTGTTGCACTTGTTCCATATGGATTTCCTCCAGCACCAAAAAGTACTTGATCGGTGTAACCTGGTGGTACAATAATCGCACCCCAGTGCATCATAGATGTATAAAGAGACAGAATAGTTGCTTCTTGACCACCATGCGGGTTTTGTGCAGATGTCATGGCACTGACCACTTTATTTACTGTTTTTCCAGTAGCCCATATACCGCCTTGCAAATCAAGGAATTGCTTCATTTGTGAAGCTACATTACCAAAACGTGTTGGTGTGCTAAAGATAATTGCGTCTGCCCATTCTATATCAGCAGATGATGCCTCTGGAACATCTTTTGTTGCATCATAATGCGCTTTCCAACCCTCGTTTTTTGCAATTGCAGATTCTGGGGCGAGCTCTGGAACTTTAAGTAATTTAACTTCAGCTCCAGCCTCTGAACCAGCTTCTTCAGCCCATTGTGCCATTTGATAATTCGTTCCTGTAGAGCTATAGTAAATGATTGCTAATTTAACGTTCGCCATTCGTTATGTTTCCTCCCTAAGTGGTAGTCACATTTTAGTTTAAATGTGTAGACAAATATAATATCTGTAAAATTCCCTTTTTTATTCAAAAGTTATAAAAGTATTAAAGCAATAATACTGGAGAAATGATAGAAATTCACCTACATAAATAATAGCCCAATAAAAATTGTAGTGAAATTGATAATTTTTATTGGGCTGTGATCCCCCACTTAATAAAGTTTTATTTTATAGTTTTATAGTGCTGGTTGATATTTTGACAAGTTTTGAGAATGGCTGTTGCTAGTTTTTCTTCATTACCATAAAAACGAGTAGAAGGTAGTGGTATTGAAACTGCGCTTAGATTTCCCAAACTATCATAAACAACTGCTCCTACTGCACAGATTCCATGAATGTGCTCTTCTCGAGCAAAGGCCACCCCTTCTTTACGAATCACTTCTAATTCCTTTAACAATTCATCACGATGCGTAATTGTTTTGTCATTAAACCGTGTTAATTGCTCAGGTAGCAGCTTCTCAACTTCATTTAATGGTAAAGATGCTAGTATAGCTTTTCCATTTGCCGTGCAATGCAATGGAAAAGCTGCACCGGGTTGAGATGTCGCTTGTAATGGATGTGCAGCAATTATTTGATCCACAAATAGCACCTTTCCATTATCTAAAACAGAGAGGTCGACTGTTTCATTTACTTGATTAGATAGTTGTATTAAATGCGGTCTAATTTCTTCCCTTAAATCACTATGGACAGCTGCAGCAAGCATCGCAATCTCAGGACCAAGACGGATACCTCCGTTAGCTGAAGCTTGTGCGACAAAATTTTCCTGTTCTAAAGTATTAACAATTCTTTGAACTGTCGATCGTGCTAAGCCCACTTCTTTCGCAATCTGCGATAGGCTTAATCCTTTTGGGTGGTTTCTAAGCGTTCTTAGAATTTTGGCAGCACGAGAAATTACTTGAACATTAGATGTTTTATTTGAATTTTTTTTATCGTTGCTCAAAAGTATGTACTCCTTCAATTTATATATATATCCATTCAATTATATCTGAAATTACCAAATTAAAACATATGGAGCTTTTTTCAGTTTGTTCCTATTATTATTCTAATTGGGCTAGTTCATCTGGGTAAGGGTCACGCTCGATTCGGTGTTGAGCTTGCTCTATTTCGGCCTGCTCTCGCTCGATTCAGCGCAGTCATGTCCCTATTTTACTTTAAATAACTTATTATTTTTTAGGGAAAATACTATTTAATTGACAGCCGGTATATATATTATTATACTTTATTTAACCACAAAACGATACACATGTATCACATAGTGGTCAAATAATAAGAATTCAAGTGTTAATCATAATATACAACCAAATATCTCCATTACAACAATCATAAAAATATATTTATGGGGTTTTTGCTAAGAATATCAAACGCCATTCAGAAAATTAAAGTTTAACCAAGCCGTTCGGTGACTGCCTTAGTTGCACTTATGTTGCAAGAGATTTTTATACTTTCTTAACTACCAAGAGGATTATCGAGATGTTCAATTGGTTTTATATCTCATTTTTAAATACACAACTAAATTTAGGGGAGGAGTATATATGAATTTGATTAAAGTCGGTGTCATCGGTATAGGAAATATGGGGAGTTCACATGTTCAAATACTAGACAAAGGGCAAATTGAAGGTGCAATTTTGACCGCAATTTGTAGTAGTAATGAAAATCGCATCGACTGGGTGAAAAATCATACATCAGGAGATGTACAAATTTTCCGAGACGAAGAGACCTTTTTAACAGAATCGGGAATAGATGCTGTGGTTATTGCAACTCCCCATTACAGTCATCCAGAAATAGCGATCAATGCCTTTACCAAAGGGATACATGTTCTTATTGAAAAACCAGCAGGAGTTTATACAAAAAATGTGTTGGAAATGAATGAAGCAGCGAAAGCAAGTGAAAAAGTGTTCGGCATCATGTATAACCAAAGGGCAAATCCTCTTTACCAAATATTGCGGGAACTTATTCATTCAGGGAAACTAGGAGATATTAAACGCACAAACTGGATTGTTACTGATACTTATCGTTCACAAAGTTATTATGATTCAAGTAAATGGAGAGCTACATGGAAAGGCGAGGGTGGCGGTGTTTTATTAAATCAAGCACTTCACCAATTAGATATTTGGCAGTGGGCGACAGGGCTTATGCCAAAACGAGTTAATGCAGTGAGTAGTTTTGGGAAGTATCATGATATTGAAGTTGAAGATGAAGTAACAGCATATGTGGAATATGAAAATGGCGCGACAGGTGTATTTATTACCTCAACAGGAGAAGTACCAGGTACGAACCGTCTCGAAGTAGTTGGAGATCTTGGGAAAATAATTGTTGAAAATGAAGAACTTACTTTTTACCGATTAACGCAATCAGAGCGTGAGTTTAATAGGCTGTACAAAGATGGTTTCGGTAGGCCTGAATACAAAAAAATAGATATCCCCGTAAAAAGTGAAAATGCGAATCATGTTAATATTATTCAAAACTGGATTGATTCGATTATTACAGGTTCACCTCTACTTGCACCGGGGGAAGAGGGAGTAAAAGCGTTAGAAATTTCAAATGCTATTTACTTATCATCTTGGTTAAATCAAACAGTAGAATTGCCTGTCGATCCAGATCAATATTATGAAAAATTACAAGAAAAAATCAGCACTTCTACATTTGAGAAAAAGCATGTAACGAACAATACATTAGATGTCAAAGGGACACATTAAAATATCAGTTTGTTAGAGTAGAACTGAGGATTTTTTTCAACTATTCAATTGTTTAATAACACTCCTACAAGGGAAAAATCACGTTTAAAGTGTTAATTATAGCTCGAAGATACTAAATGAGATAGGTGGAACAGAAAATGATCAAAGGGATTAATCACAAAGGATTTCATGTAGTAGATATGGAACGCTCATTAGATTTTTATTGCAATAAGCTTGGTTTTAAGAAGGCGTTTGAATTGAATCAACCAAGTGGTGAACCTTGGATTGTGTATGTGAAAGTGGCTGACGGGTGCTTCATTGAATTATTTTACGGAGGCACCGAGGGTGTTAAAAACAGAGCGGAACATATCTGCTTCGAGGTAGATGATATCCAAGAAACAGCGGAACTATTGAAGAAGAGAGGAGTCCCTTTAGAAGTAGAAATTTCTAAAGGAATGGCTTTGAACTACCAATTCTGGGTATTAGATCCCGATGGAAACTGGATCGAGTTTATGGAGATGAATCCTGAATCTCCTCATATGAGAAGTTAAGAAAGGAAAGTACTTACCACCACCAATTATGATGGTGTTATCTATTTAATTTTAAAAGATAGATACAGTTTTGCTGCGCGTTTCTTTGTAACTTCTTCTTTCTTCAGTAATTGGAGAGCATGCAGCCAGACTACTGCATGAAATGATAGTCAATAATAATGGAACAAGAAAGAAATATTCATAAGGCCTGAGCTTTTAACTAGAGGATAGTCGCTACCTACTTTCAGAGGATTGAGCAAAAAAGACGAGAGAATAATTAAGAAAAAGGTTGGCATAATGAGAAGAAATTTCTCTTTATCAGCCAACCTTTGGATTATTTTAGCAATGAGCCAAATTTGTTTATGCGTTATTTGTTAATCAAATCAACAAAGGATTGTAAGTATTCAACTGTTTCTTCATTGTTAAATTTGCCCTATTCATCTAATAATTCATGCACACTAGCGAGATATACTTCTGGTTGTTGAACGACTGGCATAATTAAGAATGACAGTACAGTACTTGACGTAAAAGATGCTTTGCACCAAATCCGCTCAAAACACCAGGTGACGAACTGATTATAGCTGCTGGTTTACCATTCCATTTACTTTCTACATAAGGACGATAACCTACATCTAGTGCATTTTTATTACTTAAATATAGTTGCAAATAACTCTCCTATTTTACCTGGTTCCCTAAATCGCTTCCTTAGTAATTAAAAATCATATAGTTTGTCTTTTTTCTCACGGATAGCGGCATGTGTTTCCACGTATGTCACTGTGTCATCGACTAATCGATCTAAACGAAATAGTATGTCATCATTAATGATTTCCTTACGCAAGAAATCTTTGTCTTCTGCAAATACATACGTTGGAACAGTATGTGCTTTCATATAGGCAAGAATCGGTTTTAATTGCTGCTCTACCATTAAATAATGCTTTGATGTTCCAGCTGTCACCACTGTACTCACGACTTTACCACGGAATGCATTGACAGGTAATAGATCAAAAATGTTTTTTAATGTCGCTGGAATAGATCCTTGGAACGTTGGTGTACCAATAACTACCCCATCAGCTGCCATAATTGTTTCAGTGACATATTTTGTATCACCCTCGTATTCAAAGTAGTTGCGTCCGTCACTGAAGACTAGATCATATTCCGCAAGGTCGAGCATCGTTACTTCGACCTCTGGGAATTTTGTTGCAAAAATTTCTTGTACTTTTAACATCGCTGTTTTTGTTTTAGTGCCGACAATAGAGCCAGCTATCAGTACTATTTTCATGAGGTGTTCCCCCTTAATTTTTAGTATACTTTTTAATCGCTGGAATAATATCCTTCCCAATTATTTCGATGTTTTTCATAAGCTTCTCAAAAGGTACGCCACCAAAATCGATTTCTGCCAGAAAGCGTTGCATACCGTAAAGCTCATATTGGTAAAGTATTTTTTCGATAATTTGCTGTGTACTCCCAACCATTAATGCGTCACGAGGATCAGGTGCCTGGGCGAATTGTTGCTTTGGATAACCGCTGCCGCGAATCGCTTGAAATCCTGCATTAATATGTGGATACATGCCCTGTAATGCTTCTTTTGTTGTATCTGCTACATAAAACAAGCTTGTCGTCCCAATTGGCAATGTTTTTGGATCAAAACCACTGCGTTCAGCTGCTTCTCGATATACATCAACAGAGGGTTTAAAGTTGATTGCTGGTCCTCCTAGTGTTGTTAAGATCATTGGAATTCCCATGTACCCGGCTTTAATGGCACTCGCTGGTGGTCCTCCCACAGCACGCCAAATTGGTAGTGAACCATTTTTTGGTTGTGGCAGAATTTCTGCATTATTAAGTGGCGGGCGGTATTCACCTTGCCATGTAATACGTTCTCCTTCGTTAATTCTCTTTAGCAATTCTAATTTCTCTTCAAAAATTTCCTCATAATCTTGTAAATCAATCCCAAGTAAGTGATAGGCACCAACACGAGAGCCTCGACCAGCAATGATTTCCGCACGACCATCTGAAATTAAATCAATTGTGGCAAAGTCCTCATATACACGTACAGGATCTGATACACTTAGCACTGTCGCAGAGCTTGCAATTTTAATTTTACTAGTTGCTTGGGCAATGGCACCAAGAACGACAGAATGAGCTTGCGTTGTAAAATAAGTTTGATGACTTTCTCCTACACTAAATACATCAATCCCGGCTTCCTCGGCAAGCTTTGCCATTTCAATTATTTCTTTAATACGCTGCCCAGCCGAGATTCGTTCACCTGTCAGTGGGTTTGCCACATGATCTCCTAATGAATATAGTCCAAATTCCATTCCTTTTGATTTATCAATACGATATTGTTCCATAGTTAAATCTCCTCGATTGGTTTTAGTTTTTCTTCAATTTCTTTACGGCGATCTTCTAAAAATGGTGGTAAATCCAGTTTTTCTCCTAAATGTTCCACGTCCCCGTCAATCGTAAAACCGGGACCATCTGTCGCAATTTCAAAAAGTATACCGTTTGATTCACGGAAGTATAAGCTTTTAAAGTAGAAACGGTCTACAATTCCGGATGAACTGAACCCACGTTGTTTCACTTGTTCTTCCCAGAAGATAAGCTCATTCTCGTTTTTTACACGAATAGCTAAGTGATGAATACTGCCACGACCTGGTTTTTCAGTTGGACCGTCTAAAGATTTCACAACGATTTCTCCAAACACCTCGCCTTTGACAGATTGGAAAATCGCTTCGTCCTCTGTACGACTTACTTCTGAATAGCCAAACAAGTCCGTTAGAGTACTCGCTAGTTTATCAAGTCTCTTCACTGTCATTTCCACTGAGCCCATTCCTTGAATTTGGTGTTCTGCAGGAACACCAGATTTTTCCCATGTATCCCAGAATTCAACCTTCTCACCATTTGATGCAAGCAGCACCATACGTAAGCCTTCTGGATCTTCAAAGTTTAATGCAGGTCGTTTAGCATAAGTGGTGATGTCACTATGCTTTACATCATGCTCCTCCAAACGCGCTTTCCAGTATGATAGGCTTTCCTCAGATGGAACGAGTAATCCAATTTTTGTTATCGCGTTGGAACCACGATGTGTGCGTCCAACTTGAGGCATTTCAAAGAACGACAGCTCTGTACCGGCACTTCCTGTTTTATCTCCGTAAAATAAGTGATACATAAATGGATTATCTTGATTCACTGTCATTTTCACACGGCGAAGTCCGAGCACATGACGGTAAAAGTAATTATTTTGATTTGCATTTTTTGTAACCATTGAAATGTGATGATGTCCTGGGATTGTATACATAATTAATTCCTCCGTTTTTAGTTTACTAATCAAGTGATAATATAAAAAAATAATTGCATAACTCATTTTTAGAAAACTTGTTGTCACCAAGCCTTTAGGTTACAGCCTTAATTACACTTATTCGTTAAGAAAGTTGTTATATTTTCTTATCTATCAAGGTAAATAGCATTATTAATTTTCCAGTTTATTTTCCGTATGTTTTTGTAGCTTAGTCATAAGCTTATAGAATGTTTTTTGCTCTTCCTTTGTTAAGCAATCATTGAGGATAGACGTTTGAAAGGTAAGTTGGTGATCAAAAACTTCCTCCATTTTTTCTTCACCTTTTGAAGAAAGAGTAATCCATTTGGTTTTCCATTCCTGCTTACGATGGATATACTCTTCTTGCTCAAGTCGAGTGAGCATACGGGATATTCCTCCCTCAGTAACAGTTACTTTTACAGCAAGCCCGCTTTGCGTAATCGGCTGATAAGTAAAAACCTGGTTTAAGACATCAAACTGTGCAGCCGTGATGCCAAATTCTTTTAGGAATTCATTCGATAGTAGATTACTTTGATGTGTGAAACGTGCAATTCTCAACCAGATTAGTGAACCAAGTGTATTTTTCCTCAATAGGACTCACTTCCTTTCGTTACTATCATTTTACATGTCAAGTGATAAAAATACAAGAGAAATACCTCGAATTCAAGATATTTTTAGATAATATATCTCTGTTCGTCACCAAGCCTTTGGTGACAGCCTTATTTAGAATTAAAAGGACTCTATTAAATGATTTCTTAGCATAAAAAAAAGCTGTATCAAAGTTATCCTTCAATACAGCATCATACTGGTTTATAATCGTTGGCAAATAGTCCTAATTTCTTAATTTGCTCAATCACCATTTCCTTTTCTTCAATACCCAAAGTGCTCATAATACCTGTCATTAATTCCAGGTGTTTTGGAAAAATCTCTCCCATCAAACCTCTTCCTTCATCAGTAATCGCAGCATAAGTAACCCTGCGATCAGTAGGACAGGCTACTCGCATGACATATTTTTTCTTTTCCAATTTATCTACAACATATGTGATACTGCTTGATGCAATTAATATTTTTTGACCTATTTTTTGTATAGGCTGGTCACCTTTATTAAATAACAGCTCAAGAACCGCAAACTCTGTTAAATTCAAATCATAATCCTTAATACTTTCAGCCGTCTTTCTTTCAATAGCTTCTAACGCACGGGATAATACAACGAATAGCTTTAAGGATAATGCAGTATCTTTATCTTTCAAAGTTTTGTACATTTTATCAATTCCTTTAAATATTATCTGAATGAGATAAAGAATATAATTTAGATATCTCAAATTCATATTAAAACTAGTTTATCTTTTGCTGAACCTCATGTCAACTGTTAGAAAAATTGGTTGTTACCAAGCCTTTGGGTGAAAGTCTTAGTTGCACTTATTCGTTAAGAAAGTTATTAAACTTTCTTATCTGCAATAGAAGAGGATTGGTAATAACCAATCCTCTTCCCCTTATATCTTATCAGCTATACTGTTCTATAAAAGCATTTTTTATATCGCCCGAATTCAAATATAGGAGATTTTTCAGGAAATGCTCTGTTTCTGAAGGTTTCCGATACTCTTGTTTATTGATTATTTCAGTGACTGCATTTTTAAATGAACTTGTCTTTATAAGCCAGTCACCAAGCAATTCTCTGGTAGCTTCCTTTTCTCCATTATCCTTTAAACCAAATAAGTTTCCTTTGTCGGATTCTTTAATTTTAACCGTTTTAAAATCAGTGCTCATACTTATCCAAAAATAATTTTTCATTTTATTAAATTTCCGCTCTTTCATAAGCAGAAACTCTACCCCAATTAGAACTTCATAAAAAGGGTTTTCAACTGTTGGGGAATGGACTTCCTTAACATCTACACTTTCTATGTTATCAAAATACAATTCCATTCCATATTTTGTGTTAATTACTTTTGCATCCATAACATTCATTTCACTTCCCCCCTTTTTGTTATCCCCGAAAGCTTACTTGTTTAGTCGTTTCAGAAGTACTTCCTTTTCTTCTTCATATCCTGGTTTACCAAGCAGTGCAAACATATTCTTTTTATAAGCTTCTACTCCAGGCTGATCAAATGGGTTAACTCCCATTAATAATCCACTTATTCCAACTGCCTTTTCAAAGAAGTATACAAATTCACCAAATGTGTATTCATTTAATTCATCTAACTCGACAACTAAATTTGGTACTCCACCATCTACATGGGCGAGGACTGTACCTTGAAATGCCTTTTTATTTACTTCATCCATTGTCTTTCCAGCAAGGAAATTTAAACCGTCAGTATTTGCAGGATCCTCATTAATGGTTAATTGGGCAATTGGTTCTTTCACTTGAATAACTGTTTCTATCAAGTCACGTCGGCCTTCCTGAACATATTGCCCCATTGAATGCAAGTCGGTTGAAAAATCTACAGATGCAGGGAATAAGCCTTTTTGATCTTTTCCTTCACTTTCTCCAAATAGTTGCTTCCACCATTCGGACACATAATGAAGGGATGGCTCGTAATTGACCAAAAGCTCTATTGACTTTCCTTTACGATAGAGTGCATTTCTGACGGCAGCATATTGATAGCTTTCATTCGTTGCAAGATCTGAATTATTGTATTTCTTAGCCGCAGCCGCTGCTCCCTCCATCATTTTGTCGATATCAAGTCCTGCTGCTGCAATCGGCAAAAGACCTACAGCTGTTAATACAGAAAATCTTCCACCTACACTATCAGGAATAACAAATGTTTCATATCCTTCTTCTTCAGCTAATTGTTTTAATGCGCCCTTTTCTTTATCCGTTGTAATATAAATCCGTTCCTTCATTTCCTCTTTCGTATATTTCTTCTCCATATAATCACGGAAAATACGGAAGGCAACAGCTGGCTCTGTTGTAGTACCAGATTTCGAGATAACATTAATCGAGAAATCTTTTCCTTCTAATAATTCAAGTAATTGAGTGATATATTTAGAGCTGATATTTTGTCCTGCAAAATATATTTGTGTATTCCCATCCATTTGGTTATGGAATGTATGGGAAAGTCCTTCAATTGCCGCTCTAGCCCCCAGGTATGATCCACCTATCCCAATTACAACAAGTGCTTCTGAATTACTGCGGATTCTGTCAGCAGCTTTTTTGATTCTTGAGAATTCATCCATATCATAATTGTTTGGCAATTCAACCCAACCGTGATAATCAGATCCTGGTCCTTTTTGATTGTGAAGCATATCATGTGCGACTTTTACTTGTTCTGTTAAGTTATCAATCTCGTTTTGTTTTAAAAATGGTAAAGCATTTGTATAATCAAATGAAATTGTCATATGAATACCCTCCAAAGTTTGTTCGGTACAATCACTAAATTGCTGATTGCACCGTTTAATTGATATTAGTTTTTAACTGCTTTTTCCCAATCCGCTGCAAACTTTTCAATTCCTTGGTCTGTCAATGGATGCTTAGTTAGCTGTTCGATCACGGAATATGGAACAGTAGCGATATGCGCTCCTGCCATCGCAACACGAGTTACATGGTCTGGATGACGAACAGATGCTGCAATGATTTGTGCATCTAAGTTATGAATGCGGAATAGCTCTGCAATCTTAGCCACTAATTGAACACCATCTTCAGAAATATCATCCAAGCGTCCTAAGAATGGGGATACATAAGTTGCACCTGCACGAGCAGCTAAAAGTGCTTGGTTTACTGTGAAGATAAGAGTTACATTCGTTTTGACACCTTTTTTAGACAAGTATCGAGTTGCTTCTAATCCAGCGATTGTCATTGGTACTTTAATTGTAATGTTTTTATCTCCGCCATTGATTTTAATTAGTTCCTCAGCTTGTGCAATCATTTCTTCAGCAGTTGTTGCATCAGGAGTAACCTCTGCAGAAACTGATTCAACCTCAGGTACAGCTTGCAAAATTTCTTCAATACGATCTTCAAATTTAACTCCCTCTTTAGCTACTAAAGACGGGTTTGTTGTAACTCCAGATAAAACTCCTATTTTATAAGCTTTCTTAATATCTTCTAAATTTGCAGTATCGATAAAAAATTTCATGATTAAATTCCTCCATTTTTATATAAGTATTTTAGTTTTCTATAGAATAGGAAAGTATAAAATATTTCCCAAATTTAATACCCTTGACAGGAGAAGCCACGTCCAGTCCAGCGCCCAGCGACTAGCGAGACTTCCTTCACCTCCGTACGATAAGTCAACATCGATTCGCTTACGCTCATCGTGTTTCCTTTATCTCCTACGGCTCAGTCCAGTCCGTACGTCGCTAAACGGGCGCTTGTGCTTTTGTTCTTTCATTTACTTATTACTTTTTTCAACAGCATGTCCACCAAATTCATTACGAAGAGCTGCTACGACTTTACCAGTAAAGGTATCATTATCAAGTGAACGATAACGCATTAATAAAGACATCGCGATAACTGGCGTTGCAGTTTGAAGATCTAATGCAGTTTCTAATGTCCATTTACCTTCTCCTGAAGAATGCATAATTCCCTGAATGTCATCTAGTTTTGCATCTTTTGAGAAAGCATTTTCCGTTAATTCCATTAACCATGAACGAATTACTGAACCATTGTTCCAAACGCTAGCTACTTTTTCGTAGTCATAATCAAATTCACTTTTTTCTAGAATTTCAAATCCTTCACCAATTGCTGCCATCATCCCATATTCGATTCCATTATGAACCATCTTAAGGAAGTGACCTCCACCAGCTTTATTTGTAAAAATGTATCCTTTTTCTACAGCTGTATCCCGGATAATTGGTTCTACGACCTTCCATGCTTCCTCGTCGCCACCAATCATATAGTTAGCTCCATTACGAGCACCTTCCATTCCACCGGAAGTTCCAGCATCCATGAAATGTACACCTGTTTCCTTTAACTGATTGTAGCGGCGAATTGATTCCTTGTAATGTGAGTTTCCAGCATCTATCACGATATCCCCTTTTTCTAGAAGTGGTGTGATTTCGCCAAGTACGGAATCTACTGCATTATGTGGCACCATAACCCAAAGTACTCTTGGTTTATCTAGCGAATTAAAAAGTTTCCCTAACTCATTTGTTCCTTTCGCACCATAGTCTTGTAATTCGGTAACAGCTTCAGGATTCAAATCATATGCTACCACTTGATGGTTGTGATCGATTAAGTTTTTACCTAGATTTAACCCCATTTTACCTAAGCCAATTAATCCAACTTGCATGTTAGTTCCCTCCAAATAAAATATTAGTTATTTTGTTTACCAAACAAACTATTCGCTGTTTGTACAACATTTTCTGTTGTAAATCCAAAGTATTCCATTACTGATGCACCTGTTCCAGAAGCACCAAATGTATCAATCGAGATTATTTTTCCATTAGGTCCTACATATCGATCCCAGCCTAGAGATATTCCCATTTCAATTGCGACTCTTTTTGTAACCGAAGAAGGAAGCACTTGCTCCTTATATTCTTCTGATTGACCATTGAACAGTTCCCAGCTTGGCATAGCTACAACACGTACGGAAACATCATTCTTTTCAAGTTCTTGTTTCGCATTTACAGCTAATGAAACCTCAGAACCCGTAGCAAGTAAAATAATTTCGGGCTGATCGTTTGTTTCTGTTAATACATATGCACCTTTTGAAACATTATCGATATTTGCCTTCGTTTCCTCAAAAACAGGTAAGTTTTGTCGGCTTAATACAAGAGCTACTGGACCATCTGCTTTACCTAAACTATACCCCCACGCACTAGCAGTTTCATTTGCATCTGTTGGACGAATAACTGTTAGTCCTGGTATCGCGCGTAATGCAGTTAAATGTTCAACTGGTTCATGTGTTGGACCATCTTCTCCTACTGCAATAGAATCATGAGTAAATACATAGGTCACTGGTAATTTTTGAATTGCTGCTAACCGAATAGATGGGCGCAAGTAGTCATTGAATACAAAGAAAGTACTAACAAATGGTTTAACCCCACCATGCTGTGCCATCCCATTCGCTGCAGCTCCCATTGCGTGTTCACGGACACCAAAATAGATGTTCTTTCCTGCGTAAGATTCTACCGCAAATTTTTCTTCATTCTTTATATCTGTCATTGTTGAATTAGAAAGATCAGCACTTCCTCCAAAAATAGAAGAAACTTTTTGCATAAAGTGATTGATTGATTGCCCACTTGCAACGCGAGTCGATACTGCTTTTTCACTGTCAAAAGTCAAGATATCTTTTGCCTCAATTAATACCTTCCCAGTTATTGCATCTTCTAATTCTTTTGCTAATTCTGGGTAAGCCTCTTTATAAGATTGAAGTAGCGTATTCCAGTCGCTCTCTCTTGCTTCACCTTTTTGTTTTAATTCGTTGAAGTGTGCTTTAACTTCTTCTGGAACGAAAAATTCTTCTTCATAATTCCAGCCATAACTTGCTTTTGTTACTTTTGCTTCTTCTAATCCTAGTGGAGCACCGTGTGCGTTACTAGTCCCAGCAACCTTCGGGCTGCCGTACCCAATAATAGATCTTACTTCGATAATAGTAGGCTGCACTGTATTTTGCTTTGCTAAAGCAATCGCTTCTGTAATATCACGTGCACTATTACCGTTTTCTACTCGTAAATAATGCCAGTTTTGCGCTTCTGCTCTTTTTTGAATATTTTCTGCGAATGATAGATTCAAATTGCCATCTAAAGAGATATCGTTGGAATCGTATAGTACAATTAATTTCCCTAGTTTCATATGACCTGCCATCGACATTGCCTCATATGAGATTCCTTCCATTAAATCCCCGTCACCGACTAAGGCATACGTGTGATGATTAACAACTGGAAAACCTTCTTTATTAAATTTGGCAGCTAAATGAGCTTCCGCCATTGCCATACCTACCGCATTTGCAATCCCTTGACCAAGAGGACCTGTTGTAGCTTCCACGCCATCTGTATGACCAAATTCAGGATGACCTGGTGTTTTACTGTTTAATTTACGGAAGCTTTTCAAATCCTCTATCGATACGTTATATCCAAATAAGTGCAGCAGACTATATAAGAGACTCGAACCATGTCCTGCAGATAGGACAAACCGATCTCTATTAAACCATTTGGAATGGTTTGGATTATGTTTCAGATGATTCGCCCAAAGTGCATATGCACTTGGTGCCGCACCCATTGGTAAGCCTGGATGCCCAGAGTTCGCACGATTAACAGCATCGATAGATAGTGTACGAATTGTATTTATTGCTAAAGATTCGACATTGTTTTTCGTTTCGATTGATGTCATGTTTTTTTCTCCTTTATTTACAATAAATTATGCTTGGAGCACTAATTCTTTTTCTTTTACTGTTGGTTTGTCTAACGACCATTTAAATCCATCCTCTTCTAAGAGACGATGTGCTGCTTCTGGTCCGTTTAATCCTGGTTCGTACTCATGAAGCGGAATTCGATTTTCCTCAAATGCATCAAGTATTGGCTGTACCCAATTCCAGGCTAATTCCACTTCATTCCAGTGTGCAAAATATGTGGAATCTCCCAGGAGAGCATCATAGATTAATAATTCATAGCCATCAGGTACATCCGATTGTTCAGAAACATATTCTACGTCCATAGATTCCATATGACCATTAATCGGATTTTTACTGTTTAAGTGTAAGGTAACAGCCTCATTTGGATTAATTTCGATCACAAGCTGGTTTGAATCCTCATTCAGGTAAAGTTCATCTCCACTTTTCTTAAACTCTACTACAATACGTGTAGATTTTTCTCTCATCTTCTTCCCTGTACGAATATAGAATGGAACACCACTCCAATCCGGATTATCAATCCATAAGCGTGCAGCTATAAATGTATCCGTCTGGGAGTTTATTGCAACTCCTGGTTCGTCTTTATACCCAGAAACATTTTCGTTATCCACCACTCCAGCACCATATTGTCCTCTTACAACGTTTTGTTCAACTTCATCCTTATTTAATGGGCGAAGAGCTTCCAGCACTTTTCTTTTTTCCTCACGTATCTCATTAGCACCTATTTGTTTTGGCGAGTGCATAGCTGTCATCATCAGCAATTGGAGCATATGATTTTGGAACATATCACGTATTGCACCAGCCTGATCATAATAGCCAGCCCTTTGCTCAACACCTACTGTTTCACTTGCAGTAATTTGAACATTCGCAATGAATTTGTTATTCCATAAAGCTTGTAAAACTGGATTTGCAAATTCCAAGGCTTCTATGTTACGAACCATCGGCTTACCAAGGTAGTGGTCAATTCGATAAATTTCGTCTTCTTTAAAGGCGTTGCTAAGTTTACTATTTAGTTCACGTGCCGACTTCAAATCATGCCCAAACGGCTTTTCAATAATGAGTTTTTTCCAACCTGTTGTAGTTCCTAATCCACTCTGTTTAATGTTTAGTGCAATCGTGTCAAAGAAAACAGGAGATACAGAAAGATAAAACAATCTATTTTCTGGAATGTTTAGCTCATTTTCTCTGTCTTTAACAAGCTTCAATAAACGTTGATAATCATCCATGGTGTTTGCATCAAACTGACTGTATCGAATGGTATTTAAAAACGCTTTTATCTTAAAGTCATTTTCTGACAAGTGCCTGGAAAATGTGTGAATAGAATTTTCTACGCCTTTATGAAATTGCTCCTCGGTCATATCTCCTCTTCCTAATCCAATAATAGAAAAGGTTTTAGGCATTTTACCTTCAAGGAATAAATTGTATAAAGCTGGATATATTTTTCTTTTTGCTAAATCACCTGTTCCACCAAATAACACAAAGGTCATATTATCCATCATTTTTTCTCTCCTTTCTATTCATCAACCTGCATGAGATTCAACGTCAGGTTTTCATTTGTATATAATTGATATATCTCTAATTCGAAATAACAAATTAAAAAAATAGTTGAGATTTTGAAAAATTAATCTAGTTAACCCTCTTTTATCCCATCCCCTTTTGTAGATATGAACCATTTTATATCAATTCATATATTACAATTTGATTTATCTTTAATTCAATATAAATATAACACTTGTTCACAAATCTGTCAATAATAATAACTTCTTAATATCTACCTAAGAATTTACAAAGATTTGTTCAGCTTAAATCAAAATTTCCTTCACCACTTGAATTATCGTTACGACTGGACGTTTCATTAATTTATTTGTTAGGCATTCTATCTTTCTATTAATACAATATTTTTTTCATCATCTAATGAAACGACAATGTCCGTCATATTGATAAATAAACCATTTTCAACTACTCCTGGAATCAGGTTAAGCTTTTCTTCTAGTTCCTTTACGTTTAATGAATCTGGAAAGCTGCAATCAAAAATATAGTTACCATTATCGGTCTTATATGGATTACCCTCAATCTGACGGAGAATAGGGTTAATTCCATATTTCCGGATATGTTTCTCTGTTAATTCAACACCAAACGGAGCAACTTCTACCGGAAGCTGAAATGACCCTAAATTACCTACCATTTTAGAAGGTGTCGCTACTACAATAAACTTGTTTGCTGCCTTGGCAATTATTTTCTCTCTTAGAAGAGCGCCACCTCCGCCCTTAATCAAATCTAAATCAGAATTAACTTCATCAGCCCCATCAATCGCGACATCAATTTGCTCTACTTCATTGCAGCTTACTAGTGGGATCCCTAACTGTTTAGCTAATTCCTCTGTTTGTACAGAGGTAGGAATTCCTTGAATATTAAGTCCTTCTTTAACTAATTTCCCCAGTTTAATGATTGAATAATATACAGTTGTTCCTGTGCCAAGACCTACCACCATACCATCTTTTATGAATTCTACCGCTTTTTCACCAACTATTTTTTTTTCATTCAAGTTCTTTCCCTCCTTTATCTTTATGTTGTCCTTCTTATATATGACCACTTCTTAGGTTTAGATATGACTATTCTATTAAAAATTAATTAGTCATTATATCTCTCCTATAAAGTCCACGAACAGATGAATGTATCGTTGACTGGCGTTTGCTTATAAAGGTATTGCCAATTTAATTTTTTTCATAGAATAAGTATTGATTCCTTTGCTCTTTAGCCCTATATAAAGCCTGGTCTGCACGGTGTATCAAAGATCTTCCTTTCAATCCATCTTCTGGAAATACAGAAATACCTATACTAGAAGTCGCATTCAGTATCGTACCCTTTATTTCGTAAGGTTCTTGGAAAGCTACATGCATCCTTTTCGTAATATTGGTTATTTGTTCCTCGCCCTCAATATTTTTCAGTATTACTAGAAATTCATCTCCACCTACTCGACAGAGTACATCTTTTTCACGAACAGAGGATTTTAGTCTATTAGCAAATAGTTTAAGCAATTCGTCTCCAACATCATGACCAAAGGTGTCATTTATTGACTTAAATTTGTCAATATCAATATACAATAAAGCAACTTTTTCTTTTGCTTCTCTCGCCTCTTCAATTGAATCTGTAAGAATTTTTGTGAATATCCGTCTATTTTTTAACCCTGTTAAAGGATCATGATATGCCAAATACTCCAACCTGGACTCATACCTTTTCTTTTCGGTAACATCTCTAATAACGATTTGAATATCGGGTTCCTCTTTGCTACCAATCGGGATTATTTTAATTTCTGTAAAAATCTCTTTTCCGTCATCTCTAATTAATTTATCCACAATTATTTTTGGGTTACTCCAATCACTATGATTATAAACAGTATCAATGATATTTTTAATTTCTTCACTTCGTTTACTTGATACAAAATCCCAGATAGAATAACCAATAATATCTTCCCGTTGTTTCCTGCCGAATAATTGCACTCCAGATGAATTCACAAAATCAATTCTTCCATCGCGCTGTTTTATAATAGTTTCTGGTAAATATTCTACAAGCATGCGATAACAGTGTTCACTTTCCATTAGCTTTCGTTGAATATACATTTGCTCTGTAAAATCCTTATACATCCCTACTGCAAGGACTTCTTTATTATTTATCGCTCGATAAGAAGCTAAAATATCAAGTATCTTTCCATCTTTATGTTTCCTTTTCATTATTGTATATGGAAAGTCTTGACCTTCACTTAATTGGTATAAGAGTTCTTGATGCTCTTCTATTGTCATATCAAAAATAAAGGAAGGATATGCAATTCCTTTTAACTCATCAATTTTCCACCCAAGCATATCTTCAAACGCTGGATTCGCATTCATTACTGAACCATCATGACCCAAAGTAAAAATGGCGTCCGTCGTGTTATTCCAGATTAAATCTAATACATTATAATTTGTACTTAATTCAAATGCATTATCCATCCTTATTACCACCTGTCATCGTTAGTATGTGAATATCTCGTAGTAATGTTTGCTAGATAATATTCCAAAGGATGCGGTCGCCCTAAATAAAATCCTTGCACATAATGTACACCTAAGTTTCGCTCACCTTCTATCGTCTCTTCCTTCTTTCGTTCTTTTAAAAGTGTCTTTACTGATTAGTGTGCTCGAAAGGAATAATATAAAGATTGCGCTATTATCCGGTTGTCCGTCTAATAACGCAAATAGTAATATTTATATAAGCTTATACCATTTACCAGCTGCTTCAACTTCGCTAAGAGTTAACTGATGGCCTCTATTTTCCCAATGAAGTTCTACACTTGCACCTGCATCTTCTAATAAGGATCTTAGTTCTTCTGATTCCTGAGAAGGGCAAATCGGATCATTGGTACCTGCAGCAATAAATACATGTTTGCCTGACAAATCCGGTAAATTCACTCCTCTTCTCGGTACCATTGGGTGATGCAAGATGGCTCCTTTTAATGCATTTTGATAATGGAACAGTAGACTTGCAGCAATATTTGCACCGTTCGAATACCCTATTGCCAGAATATTATTACGGTCAAACGCATACTTTTCAGCTGCTTCATCTAGAAATTCATTTAATTCCTTTGTTCGGAAAACCAAATCTTTTTCATCAAATATACCTTCCGCGAGTCTCTTGAAAAAGCGTGGCATTCCGTTTTCTAGAACATTTCCTCGTACACTCAATATATTTGCGTTTGAGTCGATTTTTTCTGCCAGAGGCAGAAGATCCTGTTCTGTTCCTCCAGTTCCATGTAATAATAATAAGGTCGGTTTTGCGGAATCATTTCCTTTTTGAAAAATATGTTTCAACAATATCCCTCCTAATAAAATATAAAGTGATTAGTCCTCGTACTCTTTTTTAAATTCCTTCGTACTTCTGACTGTATCTATAGGTCTTACTAATTTTTCAATTTCTTCTCGTTTTTCTTCAAAGAATGGCGGTAACGATAATTTTTCGCCCAGGGTTTCATAGGGCTCATCTCCCATAAATCCAGGACCGTCCGTTGCCAATTCGAATAAAACTCCCGGGGCAATATTTGCGTATAATGAACCGAAGTAATATCGCTCAACATAACCTGAATTTGGTACACGGAATGATTGATATCTCTCCATCCACTCGTCTAGATCTGCGCGATTTTCTACACGGAATGCAGCATGGTGCACTGTGCCATATCCTTGACGAGCACGAGGAAGAACGGAATTATATTCAACAATAACTTGAGCTCCATTTCCTCCTTCGCCCATTTCAAACAAATGAGAAGAATCCTCTTGAACTACTTCTTTAAATAAGAAAACCTCTTCCAATACAGCTTTAAAATAATCAAAGTTAGAAACACGCACGAAGACTGGTCCTAATCCTGTAATAGCATACTCCAAAGGAATTGGTCCCTTTTGCCAAGGGGTACCAGCAGCAACACCTTTATTATTCTCATCAGAAATTAATTGGTATTGTTGATCATCAAAATCGACAAAGTTAAGTACCTTCTTCCCAAATTGCTCTTTGATCCCTGTATGTTTCACATTTAAACGATTAAAGCGTTTTACCCAGTAGTCTAACGCAGCATCATCCGGAACACGGAAAGAGGTCTTTGAGATTTCATCTGTTCCATGTACACCCTTTGGAATTCCAGGAAAATCAAAGAATGTCATATCTGTGCCCGGGCTACCTACATCATCTGTAAAATATAAGTGGTAGGTTTGAATATCGTCCTGGTTAACGGTTTTCTTCGCTAAGCGTAAGCCTAATGTATACGTATAAAATTCATAAATTTTCTCTGCACTGCTTGTTATTGCTGTAACGTGGTGTACTCCTTTTAATTGTTCCATTTATTGTCCCTCCGATGTTAATTTCAGTTTTCCTTTTTGATCAATATTACTAGTGAACCTTAATATGAGGCAGCGTCTCTTCAAACTCTTTCCTTTTTTGTTCCAGCCAAGGTGGGAGCATTAGTTTTTCGCCAATTTTTTCTGGATATTCATCTACTGCAAATCCTGGCGGGTCTGTTGCTATTTCAAATAGAATTCCTCCTGGTTCATAAAAATAAATGGCTTTAAAATAATTTCGATCTTTTATTTCAGTTGGTTTATAGCCGTTTTTCTCCAATAGCTCTCTCCATTTTTCATGTTCTTCATCATCCTTCGCTCTCCATGCGATATGATGAATTGTTCCTGCACCAGCAAGACCGCGAACAGAAGGAGTGATTTTTATATCAATCATATTTCCAAGAGAGCCACTAGTTTTGTAGCGTAAGTATCCATGTTCCTCTTCAATGAATTCCATGCCAAAGATACTTTCCAATACTTCGACCGTAAGATTTGGCTGTGCAGAGTACAAAGTAGCTCCAGCAAATCCTGTAATTGCATGCTCTGCCTTGATTTCATCTGTTTCCCATTTACTATTTTGTGCGTCTTCTCGTTCTACCAACTCAATTTGCAATCCATCTGGATCTTGAAACTGAATATACTCTTCTGCAAAACGAGCAGCAATCGTATAAGTAATCGAATATTGATTTAATCTATTCCTCCAAAAACTGCTTGCCCCTTTAGGTATCACATAACTGGTTGTTCCAACTTGGCCAGTACCTATACGTCCCTTAGGCAATTTTTGCCATGGGAAAAAGGTAATGATAGTACCTGGGTCTCCTGCTTCATTTCCAAAATATAAGTGATACACTTCAGGTCGATCAAAATTTACTGTCTTTTTCACAAGCCGTAAGCCCATCACCTTTGTATAGAAATCAAAATTTACCTGTGGATCATTCACAATCGCTGTTATATGATGAATTCCTGCTGTTGTTAGCATCATTAAGCCTCCAATCTATTTTCGTCTCTCTATGGAAAATACATTTTCACGTTTCGTATTGCTTGATGGCTCAAAAGAGATCAGTAGTTCTCTTTTTTATTTATCCAAATCTCTTACCTCTATTGGAATCAACGCTTTATTCAATTGCTCCCGATACTGTTCATATTGTGACGGCAGTTTCAATACTTGCCCCATTGTTTCATAGGATTCATCATGAGCAAATCCTGGTGGATCTGTTGCGATTTCAAACAGTATTTCGCCATGCTCTCTAAAGTAAATAGCATTAAAATAGTTTCTATCTTGAACTGGGGTGACCTTATAGCCATTTTCACTTACATAGTTTTGCCATTCTAATTGATCTTCGTCATCTTCCGCACGCCATGCAATATGGTGAACTGTTCCTACTCCCATTTGTCCACGTCCAACTGGAGTTCGTTTTACATCAATAGCATTTCCGATATCCCCATAGGATTTGAAACGGATTAAATCATCTTCTTCTCCTACTTTTTCTAGACCCATCACCGCTTCAAGTGTTTCCCCAGTTTTCTCTGGATTAGTGGATAATAATATTGCTCCACCAAAACCTTTAATTGCAACCTCTGGTGTAACATCACCATTTGTCCAATTGTTTTGTTCGCCGTCTTCTCTTTCCACAAGCTCTAATTGTAAGCCATGAACATCTGCAAATTCTAAATAGATTTCTCCAAATCTTTCGGATTTATTAAACTCGATGTTAAATTCTTCTAATCTTTTTTCCCAAAAATCCATAGAACCAACCGGAATAATATAAGTGGTGACACCTACTTGACCACCGCCAATTTTCCCTTGGTATGCGTTAGCCCACGGGAAGAAAGTAATAATTGTACCTGGTTTTCCCCCATCATTACCAAAATAAAGATGATAGGTACCAGGATCATCGAAGTTAATCGTCTTCTTAACTAAACGCAATCCTAATACACCTGCATAAAAATCTACGTTTTCCTGTGGGTGACCAACAATTGCCGTAATATGGTGAATACCTGCTGTTTTCTTCATTAATATCTTCTCCTTTTAATCATGTATTTTTATTAAATAAATAATCTACTAATAGCTTTAATTGTTATCGTTTCGGATATTTCCTTACTGACTTTTCTTTTCCAATCTTCATCATTACTGGTTCATTTCAATTTAATTAGGTTGTAACAGTCCTAGCTTGTCCAATTTGAAAAATTAGTTTTCGTCCCCTATTGAAGGACACCCTATTTAACTTATTTAATTTGTAATTATTTAATTAAACAATAATTAATTAAGATATCTTTAATTAAGTATAATATACAAATTATTCTTCTGTTTGTCAAGTTTTTTTAATAAAAAGGATATTTTCTTCTATTTTGAGCTATCCCTAAACATCGATTAGTTTTAAATTAAGATCCCGATTTATTTTACGTAATGCCAGATCATTCTAGTTATGTCCGAGATAGACAGTTTGTTTAAGAAAAAAACACATAATGATATCAATCGATTAATTGACGAAATAAATCAACTAAAGCTGGAAACACAACAAGAAGTTCCTTCTTTCAATCAACTATCTTCAATTCAGAAGATAGTTGTTTACATAAATTAGTAGATTCTATGAATGAATTGATTAGCACCTTACAAACAAAATATGAGAATCACTATGTTAAGCATCAAGTAGTTACAGAACTTAATGAAATAGGAACATGGGATTTCGATATTAAGGATGGTGTCCCAGCAGAAAACAATGTTTATAATCATATTTCAGAAAATCACTAGGATATCAGAATGAAAAAGATTTTCCAAAGGTCTTTGAAAGCTGGTATAACACTATCACACCAGATGAAGCTGAAAAGGTAACAAATACTTTCCATGAACATTATTCTAGTAACACAAAAAACTATATGATATAGAATTTAAGAGCATTAAAAAAGACGGTCCATAAGAATGGATTCATGCTAAAGCACAAACATTAAGAAATGAATTTGGAGAACCGTATCGATATGTCGGTACGCTTGTGAATATCCATGAAAATAAAATCAACACATTAAGGATCAAAATCTATTATCTCGCTTAGAATTGATTGAAAAGTCACTCGGCTATAGTGTCTCAACATTAGAAGGGGCATGGGGGATGGATTTGAAAAATACCATTCAGACACCCAGGAAGCGTGTTCTCCCCTCAATTTAAACGACTACTTGGATATTAGATGAGTTTAAACCCAAAGCGGAAACATGGTTGAATCTTGTTTCAAAAGAAGAAAGAGAAAACGCAAGAAATAATTTTATGTCACACTTATATGACAGAACGAATCAAACTGATTTTAATATGAAATTCCAAATGAAAATAAAAAAACGGGGATTATAGATGGTTTACCATGTTAATAAAAACAGTTCGTGACCATCTTGGAGATCCGATACTGGTTTCAGGATTTCTACGTGATATTAGGCCGTAACTGAAGAAATTAATAGTACATCGGAGAATATATTTGACCTATTGTGTAAAACACGATTCTCGATTAAAAGAGATATTCCAGTTATCATTTTCTCCTTACTCGTCACAGATGACTTGTAACAAAGTAATGGTGACATAACCAGCCTAAAAAAAGCAAGCCGATAATAATTTTCATTATAACGAAAAAACTCTTGAATGATATCAAGAGTTTCATCTTTTACAAATAAGGTAATAACTTGAGGACTAATCTGATTTATTAGCCTATCACATTTTACCTTCACCTTACTTATCGTATAAAAAATTTAGTTCCTGAGTAAGTTTGAGTTTTTCGATTTATTATTCATCAAAACCTTCTCTACGTATTGCCTCACCATCATGTGTTTTTAATTCATCATTATTATCTAACTCATCAATTTTCCCATCAATAGTCCCTTCCATATAGCTATCAGATACTTGTTCATGTGTAATAGACATTCCTTTTTCCAGCTGATTTTTACTTTCATAATCAGAGGGATTATACAATTTTTCAGCTACTTTCTTAGCGTTTTCTATTGCTTCTTTTTCATTATGATTTTGTTCCATCGTTTTGTCCTCCTTTTTTCAATTATGATTTGTAGGCCTGGAAAAATTATTCAACATAAACAGATGTATCATTCTTGCATACAGATTTTTCCCATTGATACATATTACAGGGCTATTCACAGCTCCTTTAACGATTTATATACTGGCTAACGCCTATTTCGCATATAATCTGTTTCAAAAAACAGTCCTTAAGTGTACAGGCTCGGCATATATTATTAGAAATAAGTGCAGGAGGAAATAAATGTTTAATTTATTGGAAAAGGCGATTCTGGCAATAGCATTGATACGAATTCTTTCTGGATGCTTGGAAATAGTAGCTGCCTATTTGATGATGAGATATAATGATATTGAAAAAGCATTGATTATTAATAGTAGTCTTGCGCTCATTGGACCATTGATATTAATAATCACCACAACAATAGGACTATATAGCCTGGCAGATAAAATAGCTTTCGATAAAATGATTTGGATTGTACTCGGTGTAGGTTTGATTATCTATGGCGTGAAAAGCAACTAATATATCACGTTCACGCTTTAAGATTCCTGCAGCTCTCTTACCAAGGAAATTTTAGGTGAGCTTCTATTTAATATCTTACCAAGGATTTCCTCCATATATCTTGAAAAAGCAGGATGGGTACGCTGTCTGGGTCTTGGTAACAGGATTGGCTGATTAAGGCTTATCACTCCATCTTCTATTAGGATAACCCGATCAGCTATGGAGACTGCCTCTTCTACATCGTGTGTAACTAGAACAGATGTAAATTTTTGTTGCATCCAAAGTGATTCCAGCAAATCCTGCATTTCAATACGAGTCAGTGCATCCAGTGCGCCAAGAGGTTCATCGAGTAAAAGAATGGAAGGATTATGAACGAGGGCTCTTGCTAATGCGACTCGCTGCTTTTGACCACCTGATAGTTTTGCTGGCCAATCATTCATTCGATCCTCAAGACCAACCTGTTTTAAAGCATCCATTGCTTTTATTTTTTCACTGTCCGGGAGTCCTATACATACGTTTTCAATTACCTGCTTCCATGGGAGCAGTCGACCATCCTGAAACATTATTCTCGATGTTTTGTTTAGCCCAGTCAATTGCTGACCATTAACCATTATTGATCCGTGATCTGCCGGCTCAAGTCCTGCTATCAATCGTAATAGTGTACTTTTGCCGCAGCCGCTTTTCCCGACAATTGCCACAAATTCACCGCTCTCAATGTTTAATTCAATACCTCCCAGCACCTGCCGCTCTCCATAGGATTTCTTCAAGCCCTCAATCAGAATATAATTATCTTTCTTTATTACCTTCATTTAGCCATACACTCCTTTTCATGCATTCCATCGAAGCAACCTATCTTCAAAATATCTTGCAATAACATCAGATAATTTTCCAAATAAAGCATAGAGGAGGATACTCATAACGATGACATCCATCTGCATAAATTCCCTCGCATTCATCGCCATATATCCTATTCCTGAGTGAGCAGAAATCGTTTCAGACACGATAAGAGTTAACCACATTACCCCAAGTGAAAACCTTATTCCAACAAGAATCGAAGACATGGCTCCAGGAAGAATCACATTAAAAAATAGCGATGTCCCCTTTAATCCATATACTTTCCCCATTTCTACCAAACCTTTATCAACATTTTTAACTCCATGATACGTATTGATATAAATCGGGAAGAGTACGCCCAAAGCGACCAAGAATATTTTTGATGTTTCACCTATCCCAAACCATAGTATTACTAGTGGAATTAAGGCCAGATGAGGAATATTTCGCAGCATTTGGATGGATGTGTCAAATAAAAGATCCGTAATGCGGAATATACCATTGAGCAGACCGAATACAAAACCTATGATTCCACCAATAAGAAATCCTGCCAAAGCCCTTCCTAGACTGATTGATACATTGCTCAGCAATTCTCCGGTAGAAAAAAGGTCAATTGCGGCAATAACTACTTTAGAAGGTGCTGGAAGAATTCTTTCTGGTATGGCTCCTGTCCATGCCAATAGTTGCCATCCAAGGAGCAGGGTGAATGGTAAAAACCAGGGAATGAATTTTTTGGCAGTTTCTTTAGTGAGTATCTTCATAATCCTCTTCTCCTTTTACACGGTACTAGTCATCCATAACTTCTTTCACATTTATTTTTTTCGGAATAATATCAAGTCGATAAAACGTATCGGCAATTTCTTGCTGTTCTTTTATTATCTCATCATTGATTGAATCAACTCCGTACACCCTGCGTTTTACTGCCATTTCGATGGATGCCTCATCAATATCGATAATTGGTGCGAGCATTTTTACCAATTCGCCATGATTGTTGTTGGCCCAGTCAGAAGATTTCTCAATTTCTTCTAGAACGATATCAATGATTTCATGGTTTTCCTTTGCAAATTCCTTATTGGCAATAAAGAAATCACGGTCGGTTGTATAACCTTCACCATCGATTAAAAGCTTTGCACCCATATTAATCTGTGTCGAAGATGTAAATGGATCCCAGACTACCATCGCGTCCGTTTGCCCTTGTTCGAATGCAATTCTTGCATCTCCGGGTGACAAATAAACTGGAGTAATATCAGAATACGTCAATCCTACGCTTTCCAAAGCTTTTACAATAAGGTAATGGGAACTGGAACCTTTAGAAAAACTAACCTTTTTTCCTTTTAAATCTTCAAGTGAAAGAATACTTGATCCTTCAGCTACTAGGATTCCGCTTCCTTCAAATTTGGATTTTCCAGCTGCTACTGTTAAAAATGGAGCGTTTGCAGCTTGAGCGAATATAGGTGGCGTATTACCTGTGCGCCCAAAATCTATACTGTCAGCATTTAAAGCTTCTACCAATGCTGGTCCGGCTTGAAATTCATTCCATTCTACTTTATATCCTTCTGATTCAAGACGTTCTTCAAGTGTTCCTAGCGTTTTTAGAATAATGAGAGGTCCATTTTTTTGATAGCCTATTCGTATGACATCTTCAGTTGAACCATCGGTTGAAGAGTTTTGAGGACTACAGCTAATCATTAAACCAGTAATGATTACCAGCAGGAAAAAAGCTAACTTTTTAGTCATTACACTTACCACCCTTACTGATTTTAGAATTATATCTGTGTTTAGACTATGTATAAATCTCAAGTAGGTTCCTGTCCCTAGTTAATTCATTTTAGACATTTATTTAAGCAAGAAGCTTCGATTGCAGCTGGATAAATTAATGCATTTCAGGAAAACATAAAAAGATGAAAAAATTTAGGAGGAGTCTCAATGGGTATTAATAACTCAAAAAATGAACCATTACATTCAGGGGAAGTATTCCACCTCTGGTCATATCTATATAGCACAAAAGGAACCCTTGTTACGCTCCAGGTATTAATTAATCATACAGGTGACCATGACCTGAAAGTCTATTTGGAGGATCTGCTGGAAAGTAATTTTACTCAGGAAGAACAACAGGTTGAGAATCTGTTAAAAGAATCGGGAATTCGTTTACCTCCCGCTCCACCCGATAAGCCAAATGTGGAAGTTCAGGATATACCAGCAGGAGCCAGGTTCAATGATCCGGAAATTGCCACTCTCGTCCAAAAAGAGTTGATGACAGGCAGAATATTGTGCAACTATATAACTGGAATTGCAATCCGTGAAGACTTAAGAACCATGTTCAGTGAATTCAGCTCACAGAGAGAAGAGTACGAAATTAAACTCCAGCAAGTATCAAAGGAAAAAGGCTGGATAGTTCCACCGCCAATCAATACTAAATAAAACTTGTTGAACTTATTGACTAAGGAGTGAAGGAAATTGGCAAAAAAAAATAAAAGTGCAATTATTTTGGCAATCGGTTCCATTCCATTGATAATGACTTTGGGGAATTCTATGTTAATCCCTATATTGCCTGAAATGAAGTCGTCTTTGGAACTTAGTCAAATGCAGGTAAGCTTAACAATAACAGTATTTTCCATCGCAGCTGCAATTTTCATCCCAGTTGTCGGCTATCTTTCAGATCGTTATTCCCGTAAAATCATTATTATTCCATCATTGATTCTTTTCGGGGTTGGAGGTTTAATTGCAGGAATCGGGCCCTCATTTTCCAATAATCCCTATATATGGATATTAATCGGTCGAACAATACAGGGCCTGGGTGCTGCAGGCACATCCCCAATTGCTATGGCTCTAACTGGGGATCTTTTTAAGGGTAGTGAACAGAGTAGAGTGCTAGGTATTTACGAAGCATCAAATGGACTTGGCAAAGTTTTGTCTCCTATATTGGGTTCCCTTCTTGCTTTAATTGTTTGGTACTCTGTATTCTTTACATTTCCAGCCATAAGCCTTATTTCTGCATTACTAGTCTTGTTTTTTATAAAGGAAAAAAGCAATCGTCAGGCTCCTCCGCCTTTCAGAAAATATGTAAGGGGACTCCTAGGTGTGTTTAAGCATGAAGGGAGATGGCTGTTCACAACATATCTTGCGGGAGGCACTTGCCTTTTTGCACTTTTTGGTATTTTATTTTATTTGTCCGACATGTTGGAAACAGACTATAAAATTGACGGTATTATGAAGGGTTTAATCTTGGCAATACCTCTTTTAGTAATGGTAACCACATCGTATATCACTGGAAGCAAAATCGGAAAAAACCTGGAAAAGATGAAAAGATTAGCTTTGCTTGGCTTTTTATTTAAAACCATTTCCTATGGATCCCTTGTTTTCGTCGATAAACTTGTTCCATTTCTCATTATTCTCGCTCTTAGCAGTGTAGGGGCCGGTCTTATTCTTCCGTGTGTAAACAGCATCATTACTGGTGCAGTAGGCAAAGAAAGACGGGGGTTTGTAACATCGCTATATGGTTCCGTAAGATTCCTAGGTGTGGCTTTCGGTCCGCCAATCTTTTCGCGATTAATGGACTGGTCCAAAACGGGGATGTTCCTCTCAATTGCAACGTTCACACTTATTGTCGGCCTGCTTGTACTTTTGCTTCTTCATGTAAAGGGATTGGATGGCAAAGAGGATAAATCTACTAAATTCCATTATAATTATATGTAAGTTGCTGGCTTATTACTTTTTTCTCCAGTTTAAGGTATAAGTCCGCCAAAATGAAAATTGACATATTTGATCAATCACTATTGTGGATATCCATTGACTCAAAAATGCCAAAATAATTATTTTCCAGTCAATCACAACTGCTGTTAGTAAAAAAATAGCTATATTTACAAAAAATAGTGGCTTTCCAGGCAGGATATTTCTTCTGACAGAGATAATCATAGCTAAGATGCCTATGCCTCCATTGGAGACTCTCTGTCTCATTAATATTCCAATACCTGTACCTAAAAATATTGATCCAGCGAAAACATCAAACCATAAAATTCTATTTGGAGAGAATGTTTGCCCAAAAATGTGGAGAGATATAGAGGTTACCGTAATTCCAAGAATAGTCCATAAAGCAAAACGTTTACCCAAAATTTTTACTCCAAAATACAGCATGGACGCATTTACCAACCAAAGAGCCAGTCCTATATTCATGCCAAACCAATAATGGATTAGAACTGCTATGCCTCCCGCACCACCTGAAGGGATGTAATTCGGAAATAAAAATAATCCCATTCCGAATCCTTGGAAAATCCCTCCTAATATAACTAAAACAAACTTAGAAATAAATTGTTTCACATTGCTCCCCCTAAAATGTAGCTGCACTTACTCAATATAATATGATGTTACACTCTAATTTTATTCGAACTTGTCCGCAATATCTTAAGGATATGCAATTTATGAAAATCCTGGGATGGATTATTAGGAATTGATATGCAAAAGGCACTACACTAAAGAGTTATCTTTTAATGTAGTGCCTTTGCCTATTTATAGGTTCTCTATAATATTTCTTAACCCCAAACCTCATCCGCTACTTCTTTAACTAGGCGGAGTTTCTTCCACTGCTGTTCTTCAGTTAATATATTTCCTTCTTCCGTTGATGCGAAGCCACATTGTGGACTGATGCATAGTCGGTCAATATCAACGTATTTCGCAGCTTCTCCAATACGAGCTTTAATTGCCTCTTTGTCTTCTAAATCACCTGTTTTTGATGAGAATAGACCTAAAACAACTAATTTGTCTTCACTTACATGCTGCAGTGGTGAGAAGTCTCCAGCACGCTCTGTATCATACTCTAAATAATAAGCAGAAACGTTTTCTTTCGCAAATAAGATATTCGCTATTGGGTCATATCCACCGGAAGAAGCCCAAGTAGAATGATAGTTTCCACGGCAAACATGAGTGGTTATAACTAAATCGTCTGGAAGATTTTCAATCGATAAATTGTTCACACGTAGAAAGAGTTCACTGATCCCTTTAACAGTTGCATCATCATGACGCGATTTCCAGTAATTCGGGTCTACTAACATTCCCCATGTACAATCATCTAATTGTACACTTCTGCATCCAGCGTCATACAAATCCTTAATAACGGTTTGGTAAGATTTTGCGATATCAGCAACCAATTCCTCTTCATTTGGATAAAACTCTTCCGTTGCTTTAATATTGTCAGGACGTTGTAATTCCGCTAAAAATTGAGCCGGGGCCGGAATTGTTTGTCTTGCAACAACACCGTCCTCTTCATATGATTTAATAAATGAAAAGTGTTCAACGAATGGATGATTCTCACCACTAATTTTTCCTGTTAAGCTAGCTGTTTCCGGACGTGTTTCTTCATCATTAAAAAGATAACCTTGATCAATCGTCTTTTTGCTGACGCCATTTAGTCCCCACATGAAATCTAAATGCCACCAAGAACGGCGAAATTCCCCGTCTGTAATAACTTGAAGACCTGTTTCTTTTTGTTTCTGAATTAAATCAATGATGGACGCGTCTTCAACCTGTTTTAGCTCCTTTTCGGAAATGCTGCCTTCTGCGAAAGAAGCGCGTGCATTCTTTAGTCTCTCAGGACGCAAAAAACTCCCTACATTATCATATCGAAATGGCGTAACCAATCTTTTCCCCTGTTTAATATGTACTCCCATTAGGATCTCTCCCTTTTGTTTCATTTTTATATAGTCTAGCATAGAGTATTTAACATAGGGTAAGACATAAAAACTTTCGCTTGATATAGCTTTAACCTATAGCTGAAGTTGCCCTAGCTCTTCCTCAATTGTTTCTTTTAAATAGTCAATATAAATATTAGCGAGCGTACTGTTTGTTATATTTTTATGGGTAACATAGCCAATATTAATCCGTTCCTTTACCTTTAAAGGTACTGCAATGATATCATTTCCGTTTAATTCCTGACTAATAACACCTGTTGTGATTGTATATCCATTCAGCCCAATCAGCAGGTTAAATAAAGTAGCCCGGTCGCTTACCTTAATATTCTTTGGTCTGGATAGTGTACTAAGAATCTCCTCCGAGAAATAAAAGGAATTATAGTCCCCTTGTTCATAGGACAAGTATGGATATGGATCTAAATCAGATAATGTCACATACTCCCTTTTCGCAAGTGGGTTTTTCGAGCTTATAAAAATATGCGGTTTTGCTTCGAAAAGGTCATGAAACTCTAGATTTCCTTCTCTTAAAAACTTAGAAATAACCTTTTTATTGAACTCGTTTAAATATAATACACCAATTTCACTGCGCAGATTTCTCACATCATCAATAATTTCATATGTCCTTGTTTCCCTTAGGGTGAACTCATACTCCTCCCGATCATATTCTTTAAGCAGTCGTACAAACGCACTCACCGCAAATGCGTAGTGCTGTGCCGATACCGCAAAATGCTGTTGTGGTGATGGTGTATCGGCATAACGATTCTCAAGAAGCGCAGCCTGTTCAACCACTTGCCTTGCATAACCAAGAAACTCCGATCCTTCTGGGGTAATCATGATTCCCTTATTGGTTCGGGAAAAAATCATAATTCCCATTTCCTTCTCCAGCTCTTTGATTGCATTTGATAGACTTGGCTGACTAATAAACAAATTCTGTGCCGCATTACTAATCGAGCGACTTCTCGCCACTTCAATTACATATTTTAATTGTTGTAATGTCATCTATAATCCTATCCCCTTATATTAAATCATATTCTGAATTATACACTTACTTATAGCCGTACACCATTGATCAATAGTTTTTCCCTAAATAATGTTATCTTTCTTTTCAAGTACATCGCTTTAGATTATTAGAAATCCAAAGGAACAGGAGTAACAAAATGGAATTTAGGGAAAATGACAAAAAAGGTGTGGTAGAATGGATACATTTCTTTTCTTCCTTCTTGGATTTGGTTATCTTTGTCTATTTATATGGGGGATCTTCCTTGCAAGAAAGCATGGCTGGTTAAATCTCACCAATGTTCTTCTTCTCGTCATTTTAGGGCTCATATATGATAATCTGATGATTGCATTAGGAAGAGATTTATCGGGGAAGGGAGCCTGCTGGAAAGCTTAAGCTATCTCCGTTTCTGGTTACATGCACTATTCACTCCATCCTTGATTCTTTTTGCATGGAGTATCTGTTTCAGGGTTGGTTTACCTTGGGCAAGAAAAACTTTCTCTAAAGTCCTAGCAATTCTCATGACTATTGGGTTAATCCTTTACGAGCTGTTTAGTTCGATAAGGGGACTTGAGCTTGAACCGAACTGGAAAAATAGTGTATTAACCTACCAAAATGCGTCACAGTCAGATATTCCAGTGATGGTAATTTTTATCACTTTAGGTTTAGGCATTGTTGGTTTTGTTCTCCTAAGAAAATTCCGATTTCCTTGGCTGTTTATCGGCATAGTCGTTATGCTTTTAGGAAGTGTTTTAGCTGTCTGGTACGATAAATTCCCGATTATGAATGTATTAGAAATCCTCTTAATAGTCTCCTTACTTATAACAAAGCAATTTCAAGTCAGAAAAAAACAAGGGGAAGATCGTTTTTAGTAGCTGTATCAAGTATTTCAATAGGACAGAACTCTTGTGTTATAAGCACTGATGAAATGTCATAAATTTGTTACTTATATAAAAACTTCTGTTCATATATACTCAGTTTTATGCTTAAAACCTAGTAATAAAAAAAGAAGGAATCATTTTCGGACTATTTATGTGTTGGAATGGTTCTTATTATGTCAGTATACGGAGTTATTATTACGGGGTTAATGATAGAAATTGAAGGTTCTATTTTCACAACGTATCTTAAAACAGTTGGTCTAAACTTTATCTTAGCGCTTCCGGCGCAGTTACTAATTGTTGGACCGATCTCTCGTTTCCTATTAGCTAAATACATTAAGCCTATCGACACAACTAGAGCCAGAATTAAATAAGTAAAAACAAGCAAGCTGCTTTTTCGTAGCTTGCTTGTTTTATGCTGAATTTCAAACATAGTTACATCTAACTTGTGCGACTCTATTTAATCAATCGTATCTTTCTGCTATCCAGCAATAAGTTCAAATACTCGTTCATATGCGTCATAGATTTTGTCTGCTTCTTCTTGCATTTCAAATTCTTCCTCATACTTAATTACTAATAAATCCATCTCATAGAAGGCAATTAGTATTTTCACAACCGATTTCGGGATTGCTTGCCAGGAGGTTATTTCACTAAAAACTTTTTCCAGCTCTTGGAATATCCTCTCAAACTGTTCCTCATCCATGCCTTTCCCCTGTTCCATTTGAACAAAAAAACCATTATTTTCATCGATGTATTGTATCAGACCTCGAATAGTCTCTGCCTGATTGTGATCTGGCTTCCCACTACCAGAAAGGCACTGTTCTCTCAATATGTTGATTTGTTGTGCAGCGTCACGTATCCGCTTGGATTCCTCATCCGAATAATTGAAAGAAAACTGACACAGTTCAGCATAGATTTCCATGATTGACTGGACTGCTTTATTAGGTAACGAGTTTTCTTTTTCCCATAATCCAGCAAGCTCCGTGAATGCATTTATAAATTTTCCATATTGTTCCTTATCCAAACCATTGCCCATACGCAGCTCAACTAGCAATTCCGTTTCAGACTCGATGAGTATTTGCATTAAAGATAATTGGGTCATTGCTTCTCACGCTCCTCTTTTCAGTCAACAAAAACCTAATCAATTACTAAACTCAGAAGGGCGACCAAGTAGCTTGATTGCTTCTGGTGGTATAGAGTATTCGACAAGTAATTCCTGGGACTTGTTAACATATCTCCTTACCTTCTCCCATGGTTCCCCTTTTGAATTAACCAAGTACTTATCCTGAACTTCCGGGTCGGTTAAATCATAATAGGTATTCGTCACCTTCTCCAAATCAATCTGTACGATTCGGAGATCCTGAGCTTTACCTGCATTCATAATATCTTTTGTTGCATTTTCCAGTGCAACTTCAAAGCTCTTGGTAGTTGATATATATTTCGATCCCTTAAAGTTTTTCTTACTCCCATTATTGACATGGCCTGCAATCGTGATGTGCTCTCTTTCTGGTGCTTTTGCAAAAATGCCCTTGTCTGAATCCTCATCTTCCCGTATGACCCGGTATACCGTGTTTTCATCCAAATCAAGACTGATATCATCCAGATTTTTTTCAGCCTTATCAATTGTATTGTTGAGATTCGTAATTTCCTCATTCGAATCTCCCCCACCCGTAAATACTGTAATTGAGTCACTAATAGATTCAAACAGTTCCCCTATGTAACCGACAATCTTGTCAAATGTATCTTTGATACCATCTATAGAGTCTTCAATATTCTCCCCAAGGCCACCAAACCAATCCGCGACCGGTTCTAATAACCCCTCATCAGCTACGGAAACGCTCGCAGTAGCAGTTGCAGTATTATTAATAAAGACTGATTCTTCTCCAGATGCATGATGTGGCTGAAGAAATGGAAATTACAAAAATGCAAACAGGACACAGAGCAGATATGGAAATTTTAATCTTTTCAACTAATTTTCCTCCTGTATCTATCATCAAGAAATTTCACTTTCTTGGCAAACTGATGTAGATTAGTCTATTCTACTTTTATCATAGAAAATATAAGCTTAAAAGTCTATGTATTTATCATGAGTTTTTTGACTCAAAGTTAATATGCTCAATAATAAATAGGACAATTAACTAACCCATCTGGAAAATTAAATGAATAACAGGCAGGATTACAAGGATTCATTGACGAAATTTACTTAATAGACTTAATAGACTTAAAAATAAATGGAAGAAGGGATAAGCAATGAACAGCAGCTTATGTATGATATCAATTAAAATCCAAGATATTGAAACTGCAAAGCATTTTTATTGTGAAACTCTCAATTTTAAAGTAGAACGAGCGTATGGTGATGATATTGTGGAATTGAGTCTAGAGGGGTTTCCTATTATTCTCGAAAAAGTATCGAATCCAAATACACTAGTCTACGAAGATAACTCACAGGTAGTAATTGGCTTAAAAACAGAGGATATTCAATCTGACATTCTCTATTTAAAAGAAAAAGGTGCTAAGTTATTGTATGAAACTCCCCAGAAATGCCCGCCAGGACATTTCACAGTAATTGAAGATCCATTTGGAAACAAAATTGAATTACTGGAATTTGCAAAGTAAAGCTCATTATTAATAGAATCTCCTATTCCTGAACGCTAAGAATAGGAGATTCTATTTTTTATTTGTTTAAGAATGATTAATTAAAGGGTAATAGAGTAACTAACGATGAAAAGGAGGAATTATTATCAAGTATCTCAGGCTGACTATCTTATGTATCATTGGAATTATCTGTTTTTCAGGAACGGCTCATGCTGAAAAAAACTATACCGTACAATTAGGTGATAGTTTATTTAGCATAGCCCGCGATTACCAAATTGATGTAAACACTTTAATCGCTTCAAATTCTTCAATCATTAATCCAGATTATGTTGCAGCAGGACAAACAATCAAAATCCCGGATGCAAATGGAGTCCCTTATACAATTACAGCTTATACAGCCGGTTATGAATCTACGGGAAAACTTCCAGGTGATCCCGCTTATGGCATCACTGCTTCTGGAAAGGTTGTACAAGAAGGACGTACGATTGCATGTCCGCAAGATCTCTCGTTTGGCACGAAAATACATATCCCAAAATGGAACGAAACCTATGTCTGTGAAGATCGTGGAAGTGCAATTACAAATGGTCATCTAGATATTTATAAGGAAGATTTAAACGATGCATTACAATTTGGAGTGCAGCAAGTACACGTTAAAGTGTGGGGTTATTAACAGGGGGAAAAATTAAGCTGGAAAGAAAAATAAAGGAAGAAAAGATGTGACAAATACGAAGGTCTACCAAGCGAAACCATTTTTTTATCGGTTTTGCTTGGTATTTTCTGTTTTCTAAACTTTAACCTACTCAATATAAATCATACTCGAATAGTGGAGACTTAAAAAATCAGCCTTGTTTAATCTATTCAATCTTCCAGTCAATCGGCGCAAGTCCTGCCTCTTCCAAAAATTGGTTTGTTCTTGAAAATGGGCGGCTGCCAAAAAATCCTCGATTAGCAGAAAAGGGACTTGGGTGAGGAGATTTTATGATTAAATGTTGGGATGCTGTAATTAATTCCGCTTTTTCTTGGGCATGCTTGCCCCAAAGAATGAATACCACAGGATCTGTTTTTGCACATACCTGCTTAATGACCTCATTGGTAAATAATTCCCAACCTTTTCCTTTATGGGAATTGGGTTCCCCTTTCCTAACTGTTAAAACTGTGTTCAACAATAGAACACCTTGCTTGGCCCAATTAATTAAACTACCATGATTAGGAGCTGGAAAACCTAAATCATCATGTAATTCCTTATAAATATTTTTTAACGAAGGTGGTATACGTACTTCAGGTTTAACGGAAAAACTTAAACCTTGTGCTTGATTTGGGCCATGATATGGGTCCTGTCCTAGAATAACAACTTTTGTATTTTGATAATCTGTATAATGAAGCGCATTAAAAATATCTTGCATTTCCGGATATACAGTATAAGAACTATATTCCTGCTTCAAAAAGGCATGTAATCTTATATAATAGTCTTTTTGAAACTCCTCCTTTAATATTGGCTCCCAGTCATTTTTTAAGATAGTCATACTTTCATCTCCTAACAATCTACTACCCTCATATTATATGACATGAAGTTTCATTTTTCCTATCTGCCTTATTCCCTTTATCTCTCATAGCTATTCAAATAATATCAGTAGTGGACTGCAGAAGACTACTCTATACTTCAATATGTTTTATTACTCTAGCAGGATTACCTCCAACTACAACATTCTCCGGTACATCTTTAGTAACTACTGAACCTGACGCAATTACAACGTTATCCCCTACTGTTACCCCTGGGTTGATAATTGCACTTCCCCCAATCCATACATTGTTCCCAATCGTAATCGGTTTGGCATATTCTTTGCCTGAATTACGTTCAGTTGGATTAAGTGGATGTGTTGCTGTATAGATCTGCACACCAGGAGCAAGCATACAATTATCTCCAAAACGCACTTCACTAACATCTAAAATGGTACAGTCAAAGTTGGCATAAAAGTTTTCTCCTACGTGTGTATTATAGCCATAATCAAATCTTATATTTGGCTCCATCGATAGGTTTTCTCCAGTCGATCCGAGTAATCCTTTTAATATTTCTGTTCGCTTTTCTTCTTCGGTTTCTAACGTTTGATTATATATCCTAACCCTACGTCTTGCTTCCTCACGATCCATTAATAATACTGGGTCAGCAGGATTATACAATTCTCCAGCCACCATTTTTTCTTTTTCTGTTTTCATTTCAATAACCTACTTTCTAATCTAGTTGTATTCTCTTAGCTCTTTGTGTAACAAATCAATATTATACCTAAATAATAATAATTTCATTACTTTGAAAGGGACCTTGATTTTAAAAATATTGATCAGTTATTTCTAATACACCACTATCATTATTAGAAGGCGAACGATACTTTACGCTTTCTTTCACAACATCGCTCCCATTTTTCTATCTACATTACATGCTATAGCATTGAATATCATTTCCTCCATCGCCACATGCCAATAGGCTTATCCTCTTTTATTGTAACGATAACAATTGAATGATAGTTCTCATTACGGCGTCCTCATCATTTGAGCGAGTAATGAAATTAGCGGCATCTTTTAGTTCTGGTACGGCATTTCGAACATCAAACTATAGGTACTGCGAGTCATGATCTCTATATCATTGTACCCCATCTCCGAATGCAAGCGTTTCTTCAGGAGCGACATTTAATAAACGTTGCAGATATTCGACAATTGTACCTTTATGAACATTAGCATTAGCTATGTCAATCCAGGCTGCTTCAGATGCAACAATATATGCTGACTCAAAAAAACCAGATAGTTTTTCCCTGGTCACCATACATCTTAATAATGGATCATGAATCGAAATTTTTACAAAGTCATCTGTAATTTCATTGAAATCAGATACTTGTCTTACTCTTGCATAGGACCTTCTAACAATAGCTGCTTCCTCTTGAGGGATGTTATCTTTTACTACTGCACCATTTCTAGTACACGCAATAATGGTATGATCCAAGCTTATTTCCTCAAGCATTGCTTAGCAGGGATTCATAAACAAACTTCCCATTATGCTTGATTCTTGTTGCACTATCACCTAATATCCATAGATTCTCTAAGTCTTCGCCGAACAACTCTTCTACACGTTCACATTGCTTTCCAGTAACAGGAGCAAATTCAACTCCTTTTTCTTTCATTATCTTTTTAACATCTTTATAGAGTTCCCTATTAAAATTTACAGTATAATCCTTTGTTAAAAATTCGGATAATAGACGGAATTGATCTTCTCACCGAGTATATTTAGTCAAAAGAAAGCGCCTCAAACTTTAGATTGTATCTAAGATTTGAGGCACAGTCTATTTTTTTTATTAGACTTATTCTTCTTATTTCGTAACAGTAACTTCTCCATTCAGAGTAGATAATTTTATCAGGTTTTCTCCCTTTCCGAACACAGCATTTCGTTTAGAATCACCAAATATATTAACACCCCCAAAAGCAACTTCTACATCGATCGTAGCATTTTTCGGTTCCTTTAAAGTTTGGATTCCGATTTTACCGTTCAGATTCTCAAAATCAATGTTGCGGTCTAAATGATCTGTTACAAAGTCGATTTCTCCATTAATTACATTTCCGGAAATATCCCCTTCTATGTTTTGTAGAAGGATTTTTCCATTATCTGAACTGACATGAAGTGTAGAGGTTTGTAAATCTTGTAGTTCAATTGTTCCATTAATCGTTTTTACCGTTGCTGCTTCTACACCTATTTCTTCTGCTTTAATCCTTCCATTTGCGGCCTCTACTAATAATGATTCATACAATTTTTTAGGTACATAAACTTTTAGAGCTAGTGCCGACTCTGTAAAGTTAAAGTTATAGAATTTAAGATTTTTTTCATCTAAAAGAACAGCGAGTGTATTTTCTTGAACATCAACATCGAAGGTATATGCTCTGCTCTTTTTATCTCCACCTGTTAACTCAACTTTGGCTGCATGATTACTTGTGGGGAAAACTTCTACCTCCGCGTTGTCGGCCTTAATATCAATATTGGTAAAATCCTCACCCTGAATGATTCTTTCTTCTTTGATCGGCTCCGATTGTTTCTTTGCATTTACTGTTAAAAGGCTCCCGGTCACACCTACTAATAAAAGAACTAAAGCAACAATAGAAATCTTTTTAATGTTAAGCATGCTTTAAGCCCCCCTTCACAAGTCCTACATTGTATTTTAAATAACGGACAAATCCATTTTTTATAGCACGAGTTGCGAAGAACATTCCGATTGCAATGAATAGACCAATCCCAGCAAGACCAATAGAAAAGAACAGGTCAAATAATTCAAAAACCTCGGGGTGTATAAATACATTTATTAATACGAGTATCGGTGAAACGACAAATGAAACTCCCATTAACCAGCCGGCAATAATAACCCCCGCTAAAGCGACAAATGGTCCTAATACAATGACAAGGTTAAAAAATCCTAATCCAATGACAGCCCAAACTGCACGGATTATATTACCTGTTGAAGTAGTTTCCTCAACTTTTTCAACACGATGTGTTGCCACCAGCTCTTTTGCAATTTGTTCGGGGGAGCCAAGTGAAGTGGCTATTTGTTCTTCAGACTTTCCTTCTTCTGATCCAATCGCGAAATACTCTTCAATATCTTGCATAATATCCTGCCTTTCCTCTGGTGGCAGTTTCTTCAAAGATGCATTTAATTTAGTAAGAAATTGCTTTTTAGTCACCTTTTACACCTTCCTTTATTAATTGATTTACTCCATTTGTGAACTCTTTCCACTCCTGAAGCAGGTCATGTAGATACGTTCTGCCGCTGTCAGTTAACTTGTAATACTTTCTTGGTGGTCCTTCAGTAGACTCCTTTAAGTATGTCGTGAAGTAACCTTCTTTTGTTAATCGTCTTAATAGTGGATATGCAGATCCCTCTGATACATCAATCTGCTCTGATATCTTTTGCACAAGTTCATATCCATAGCGATCCTGCTTATCTAAAAGTACAAGAACACATAATTCTAATACACCTTTTTTAAATTGTACGTTCACTTTTGAATCACACCTCTTTCCTTAGCAACTAACTACTATTCATTAAACAATACTGATATTTTAAAGGTACCTTCCAAAAAAATATATCATACAGTACTGTTCAATGCAAGGTACTATATGTTAAATTTTACTGATATTTTAAATATTATCAGCAGGGACACTTGATTACAAATCTGCAATAGGCATAAAAAAATACCCCTTTAGATAAAATTATCCAAAAGGGTAAATCCCCGAAGCTTTATTTCAGGTGCAACAACTTAATAAGCGGAGGATATCTCAGTCTCTTTCTCTCGCTCTCTGTGTATCTCTAATATTCTTCTGAACGGTTACAGCAGCAAATAAACTAAGAACAAATGCCATCCCATAAAACCCCTTTTCACTCAAAATAATACTTCCTGCATTGTATAAACCGATGCCAATTAATAAAATTGATATCATAAGTGCAATCCAACTTATACCAAAATAAATATTGGTTACTGGTATTCCTTCTTCTTTATCTCTAACTGCTTTTTGTAAAGATACCGCTGAATAAAGCCCGAACACTAATACTGCGAAATAATAGCCTTTTTCATTCAGTTCCATTGTTGCGTTAAACAGACCGATAAGATAAGCTGCAACACCTATAAATAAAGCTGCCCAGGAAGCCCCTTTGAAAGCTGAAGTTGGTTCTCCTTCCTTTCTTTCAAACTCTACCTTTGCATCCTCTTCTCTCGCTTTTTCTGGTAAAGCTGCTGGATCATTAGACATTGGATTTCCCCCACTCTCTTCTAATAAAATTAAGCATTTCAGGCACAGTGCATTGGTATTCTCTACATTTTATTATACATAATATTCCTACAAATAGAAGGCAAATATATTTTGGACTTGACTGTTTCTGTAACTATAATCTCCGAAAGAAACAAAAAAACACTCACAAATATGAACCTATCCACATTTGTGAGTGTTTTTAAATATATTATATCGCTTTTTTAACTACCTTTTCTTCAACTGGAGGATTTAATTGACCTTCCCATTTAGCAACTACAAGTGCTGCAATTGAGTTCCCTACCACGTTAACAGCGGTACGTCCCATATCAAGAATACGATCGATACCAGCAATAAACGCTAATCCTGCAGCAGGTAATCCAATCGTACTAAATGTAGCTAGTAACACTACAAAGGATACTCCTGGAACTCCAGCCATTCCTTTAGATGTAACCATCAAAACTAACATTAATGTAATTTGTTGTCCTATGCTTAATTCTATACCAAACATTTGTGCAATAAATAATGATGCAATTGCTTGATATAAAACAGATCCATCCAAGTTAAAGGAGTAACCCGTTGGAATAACGAACGAAGCAATGTGTTTCGGGCTCCCTGCTTGCTCCATTTTGTCCATAATTCTCGGAAGTACTGTTTCCGAGCTTGCTGTTGAAAATGCCAAAATTAATTCTTCCTTAATCAACTTTAATATTTTGAAGATATTAACTCCAACAATTCTGGCCATTAAACCTAGCACTACAATTACAAAGAAAATCATCGTTCCATATACGGTAAGGGCTAATTTGCCTAATGGAATCAGTGAAGTGAAACCATACTTAGAAATCGTTACACCAATTAAGGCAAATACACCAATTGGTGCATACTTCATAAATAGGTTTGTAACATAGAACATAGCATTTGCCATACCTTCGAAGAACCGCAGTACTGGTTTTCCTTTTTCTCCAATTGCTGCGATTCCAAGTCCCAATACTACAGCAAAGAAGATAATCGCTAGCATATCGCCTTCAACCATTGCTTGTACTGGATTTGTAGGTACAATATGCAATAGGGTATCAGCTATCGTCTTGCCTTCTTGCTCTTCCGATGTTTCGACATAGCCTGAAATGTCACCTTGCTCCAGGCTTTCCATATTTAGTCCAGCACCAGGCTGGAATACATTACCGGCAATTAGTCCAACCCCGATTGCAACCAATGTCATACTGATGAAATAAGTCAGTGCTTTACCACCAAGCTTACCAACAGATTTCAAATCTCCAACACCAGCAATTGCAACGATAATAGTAGATAGTACAATTGGAACAACAATCATTTTAATTAAACGGATAAACAGATCGCCAAATGGTTGTAAGATACTTTGCGCCGATTCATTTCCGTAGAAAATACCACCAACAATAATTCCTAAAATAAGACCAATAAAAATTTGAGTAGCTAGACTCAATTTAAATCTTTTCATCAATTACCCTACCTTCTTGTTAGTTATAAGTGTGCCTAGGCAAGGGAAACAAAGACGATTTGAACAAAACGAGAATTGACCAACAAAAAAAGACACGGGTTGTGTCAATTCGCACTGTATCATCATATATTCATTTGTTTCCTTAAACGCTGACGAGGTTAGCTTTCGGGTTAGGACTATGGGAAACAGTAAGCCCCTCTGTTAGATAGGATTCACCCCACGCGGAATTTCCGCCGTAAATATTGGGTCCCCCGTTCTTAAAATAAGATTAAGCGATAAAATATAAATTTCTCTATTATTATACTACTAAAAAAATACTTTTGTAAATAGTAGATATTACCACACAAGAATAGGGGATTTTTATCTAATATTATCTACTATTGTTAAAACAAACGTTTGATTGATATGTGACAGCAGCAGAATCACCAGCATTGAGAAATTCTCTCTTTTTTCTACCTAACTCCCTTCCAATATTATTACTTTGAAGTCTCATATTAAATATTCACTGATATGCTCTAAGGAGTTTATTGATATATATCGAATATTTTGATAATATAAAATTGTTACCTATTATTTTTTTCTAACTATGCAGAACAAGTAAATAAATTTCAGGAGACGTTACGATGGCAACTTTCGAGGATTTTCAAAAGCTAGACATGCGTGTTGGAGAAATTACAAGAGCAGAGGCATTCCCTAAAGCAAGAAAACCTGCATATAAACTGTGGGTTGACTTTGGAGATGAGATAGGAATTAAACAAAGTAGTGCTCAAATTACAGATTGTTATGATCTGGAGGAACTAGTTGGTAAGCAAGTATTAGGAGTAGTAAACTTTCCTCCTATGAGAGTTGCTGATTTCAATTCAGAGGTTTTAGTAATGGGCGTATATTCAGAACAAGGAGTTGTTCTTGTAGAACCCCAACAAGAGGTTAAAAAAGGGGACCGTTTAGGATAAATCCAGGTTCGAACGTTGATTTAAAGAACACAAATTTTGCATCGTTCATTTGTGTTCTTTTTATTCTTTTTCGAAAAAAGATCTCCTTCTTGATAGCAAATTCCCCTTTTTAATCTAAATATGTCCGTAATTTATAACTCATGCTTGTACCATTGATAACAGGGGCAGAATTAGACCCTCAGTGAGCCACGGAACCCTCTGGCACCGTAATAAGAGTCCGCACCATTATGATAAACAAATACATGCCCATAGCGGTAATCACAAAAAATGGCACCGCCTAGTTCTCTAATATCTGAAGGTGTCTGCACCCAGCTTGACGTTTTCATATCGAAATTCCCAAGTTTCTGCAATGCACGATATTGCTCTTCCGTTAAAAGCTCAATGCCCATTTCGGTCGCCATGTCCATCGCGTTATTTTCTGGTTTATGTTTTTTCCTCGACTCCAATGCTTCACGATCGTAGCAAACACTTCTCCGACCCTTAGGGCTTTCCACTGAACAATCATAAAAAACGTATTCATCCTTCTCTTTATCATAGCCAACAACATCTGGCTCACCGCCGCTACTTTCCATTTCATTAAGTGACCATAGTTTTTCAGCATTAGCTTCCAGCTTTGCTTGGACATTATCCCATTCAAGATCTTCGTGACGGTTCATGTTTTTCTCAAAACGGGCTTGCAATACTCTGAGTAATGCGTCGTATTGTTCTGATGACAACTCTTTTTTATTGCTGCTTGCCATGTTAGTTTCCCCCTTATCGTTTTACTTATAACGGTTTAAGTATATATTAATTTTCATTTTATACAAAATCGTTTAAGTAATTGTATATATACAGTTTACATGTCTCCAGCAAAGTAAAAACTACTTTATAATTTTACATGGTTCTATATCCATAAACCTAGTAATATGAATATCTGAGAAATGCAAAAGACTTCTTCGGCATTATCAAGGGTTAAAATCCGAAATTTAATCCTTTCAGTTTCCAATGGAGGAAATGAAACAATTTTACAGTTTGTCATTTATTCCACCTTTCTTTTTAAGCTTTTCAGGAAAGGGTTTCTATACTGTATTTATAATTAACATTCGGAAATCATTAAAATATTTCCATCAGGATCTTTGAAATTAAAATAATGATTATGTTCAATGTCTGTAATTAAATTAACGCCTTTATTACTCATAAAATGAAATGCTTCTTCAATGTTATTTGTATTTAAGTGGAATGCTGGAGTTCTAAATATTCTATCCTCTGAATAAATCTTGCTATCTAACACAATCCCTGTACCTTGCATAGGTATAACGTAAAGATGACCAAACTGAATTTCTCCATCTGTTTTTAATCCTAAAATATCGCAGTACCAATCTCTCGCTTTCTCTATGTTGCTTACTGGGATAAATACTGTTCCAATTTGTTTTAGAATTGGATTTTCCATAAAAAACACTCCTTACATTTTTCGTTTATTAAATATTGCACAATTTCCGTATAATATCCTGCGCTCTAGTAAAAAAACCGTCATAATGATGTTGGTAAAAAAGTGGGCTGAAGGGAAAAATCTTCTTGAATCGACTACCCTATTTGCAGTTCACAAGATAGCCCTGAGGCAACACACCCTGAAAATTGCAGATTCGATGCATGTTTTAATTTCAAAGGATTAATAGATGATTCAATTTGTGAAAGTGAACTTAATGGTGGAAAACACTTTATTTACAAAGTCAAACATACAGCAGGAGATATTCAAAAAGCATATACTGACATTTTTCCGTCACTTATTAATGGGTACGAGATTGATAACAAACCCAAATTGGAAAAATACACTGTTGATATGGTTAAGAACCATTATTGCGAAATATGCATACCTATAAAACAGTAAATATTTTATTATCTTTTTCGCGTTTAATAAAAAAATCAAAATAGACAGGGAAGAACAAGTTGTTAAATAAATACTGATAACTTCTTGTTCTTCTTACAATAACCTGCCCTCGCCCTATTTAACTGTTGCACTCATTAGCTCAAAAGCAAATAAATTACTATTAGCTATTTCTCCCAAAGCTCGACAAGCCTACCTTCAGGATCTTCAATCCAAATAAACCTTCCATACTCACTAACCTCTTTTTGCTTAACAAGAGGTACACCGATTTGTTCAAGATGCTTAATAGTCTCGTTTAGATTATGTACTTGAAAATTTAACATCACTTGTTGTTCTGTTGGAAAATAACTGTCATTCTCGGCAAAGAAAGAGAAGATAGTCTCATTTCCAATTTGGGGTTTAATCACAGTTCCATTCCAATTTTCTATTTCAATCTTCAACACTTCACTGTACCATTTTTTTATAACATCAAGGTTCTTAGTTCTCCAAAATATTCCACCAAAACCTTTTATCATCGTAACCAACTCCTGTCCTTCTTTAATTTTTTTTCGATTACATTAGATATTCGAGATTTAATGTTAAGTTCCTTCTTATGAATATTGCTTGCTCCTTATTATTATAAAAAATGGCTTATCGAATTCGATAAGCCATTACCACAGATATTGTATTATTTTGATAATGCTATTTTTATATGAGCTAAGTGATGCTCTTCGTGCCAAGCTAACTTTGCAACTTTTGATGCAACTGTTATTTTACCGTCTATCCGGTGAGTAAAAGCTCGATCTAATTGCTCCTCAGTCAAACTATGTCCTAAAGATACGATGCGTTCATTTATGCCCTCTAACATTTTAATAGAACTTTCTACAGGAAGCTTTGTATCCGGTTGAATAGCCCACTTTTCTTGATCAAAAGCTGGTACTGTAGGATTTCCATCTGTTAAAGCCAGCTTCAAACGTTGATACATATTCAACTGAGAATCTGCAATGTGATGGACAAGTTGACGAACTGTCCAGCTACCTTCACGATAAGTTTTGCTTAATTCCTCATCACTTAATGAGTCGACAGTTTCTCTTAATCGAATCGTGTAAGTTTCGATTTCCTTTAGCCATTCTTGAATATTTTCTAATGTTACTTTTTCAGGTACTTGTAGTTTCCCAATTGGATATCTTACATCCATTTTCAATCCTTCCTTTCTCCCTATTCGTTATTTTTTTGCATAACTAAATTATCTCATAATAATCTTTATATTTATATTTTAAATTAATTATCTAAATACCTTATTAAATGTTAAACCAATTAGCTAAATAATATATTAAATGAAACGTAAAAGTTAAATCCAGTTACAAAGAAAAGTGTAATGGCAGTTACCTTTCGTTTTTCATGAAATTCAGTAATTCCAGTGACTAAAAGCATTAACCTTAAGAATAACAATACATAAGGAATTATTGCTAGCTATTAACGCATAACTTGCTAATGCAACAACAATAATGGCTAAATTAAGTCTAAGTATTTTCAACGATATATTCTCCTAAAATAAAACTAATTCCCTCAAAAATTCCGGTAAGAGCAGTTATATTTGAATATATAGGAATGTTGCCTTGATAGGGTTTAACACGCTTTTATCAAAGACTATCGACCTTTTTTCTTACCTTTTTCTGCAGCTTAAAACCTATGCGATTAATATACTCCTCATTTTTCGCTAGTAATCTATATGAATCTAGTAATGGTACGGTACGAATTAAAATGTAGACACCAACAGCAATCAAAACTACAGATTGCGGATAATAAGGCGCTAGAGCACCTAAAGTGATATCATTTTCTTCTAACATAAAAGACAATCCACCTACAGCGATGGAACAAAGCCCAACTTTCGACAATTTACGCAAAAAAATAAGGACTTTAGCATGTTGACGTAGTGAGCTCGTAGTAATACGATAATATAAATCACTAAAAAATCGGTGGAACGGAAGGTTAATTTACTCATGTTCTTTAAAAACGGTAGTCAAGAGGACAAAAGAAACGCAGATATATCCTGTCGGGTTACTTTTATATTTGGGGGAGTTCTTCTCTTAATAAATTCCCTATATGAATTGTTTTATGTCAAAACACTAGTACATAACTCTTTAACCATCCTCATTTCGGGTTTAGTTGTGTTTTTCGGGACTGATTTTACCCTAAAGATAATTAAAAGCAAACAAAAGTAAAAGACGCAATTCATACGTTATTTATATTATTAATAATCTAGCAAAAAATACCATTACAAAATTAGATATAGTCAAAGTAAGACCAAAATTAAAAATCTATGTAACATAAATTTCACCTCTAAATAATCAATTAAAGTACTAGATGTAATCTCCTTGAAGCCGTAAAGGAATCCTCCTTGGGTTGTATAAGGCAGGAGCATTATCCCCCTTTCAGTAATGCACCAGTTACTTTAAGTACAATCGTTGACAAATTATTGATTTCACTATTATTTTTTAATCAAAATGGTCCATTCATTTGAACTATTTTTTGAGCTTTCATTACATTAAAAAAGTTATGCCTTCTTAAATCTACCTCTTGCAAATTGTACCAAAGCAACTAGTAAACTTGCTATCCCATTGATAGGCGACATAGGGTTGAAATCCTACTTCAACCTCACAATATCCTCTTTTGTTAATTGATATGATTTAGTTTACAAATTCATATAATTTCATTCAAAACACCTCTTAATTGTTAGTAAACACATGTACTTACTCCATTTTAACCTCTGTTATTAAGAGGTCTACTAATTGTTTCTTCTTGTTCAAAGGTAAATCATAAGCAAAATTAACTTTTTGAATGGATTAATTTTTTAATAATGCTCATACTATCACTGAAATAGGTTGAAACTTCCATCATGGGGGTATCTAAGGAGTGAAGCCCTCAGATGAATCTAATTTCACCTATTGATCTTTACGGGCAGTAAAACGGGGTAAATTACATATACATTGGAGCTGAAATGATAATGGAAATGGATTTTAGAAATTCTACAGAAGCTGCTTTATATGAATATAAAGCAGGGCTTGGAGAATTCACAAAAAAAATGCCATCACTTGCAGAGAAATTTAACTCATTTACAGAAGAATGTTTTAAAGAAGGGGCATTATCAAAAAAAGATAAACAACTGATTGCCCTTGGAATTAGTCTGTATTCGCAAGATGAATATTGTATTATTTATCATGTCAAAGGGTGCTTGGATGAAGGATGTTCTGAACAAGAAATTCTGGAAGCCATTGGAGTGACTGCTGCCTTTGGCGGTGGTGCCTCTATGAGTCAAGCTGTGACACTAGTTCAAGAGAGTATTCACGAACTGAATCAACTTAAACAGTAAAATTCCCATATAGTTTCTTCATCCCCTCCTTACTTATTAATAAAAACAATAAAACTTGCTATATGTTAGAAAGAACCAAATAGGTTCTTTCTTTTTTATGTGCTGTAAGAGGAATACTTGTTTAAAATATTACTGACCTATCTCATAAAGCACTGAAAAAACTGATTTTATAAAAAAATAGTGCCATAGTGACAATCGGACTCATTGTTGTGTTAAAGCACCCATTAGTTTAACAAGTCTAAGGCAATGCCTGAAAGTCTGTCTCTAATTACTAACTTAACTTTTCTTGCTTTATCATTTATATTTTTTAATTCTTCTGTTTGTATTTCCCAAGACAGTTTTGTTTCTTTTTCTAACTCTTTTATTTGTTCCTCGATTAAGAGCGAGTGTTTTTCATAAATCTTAATAGCAGGTAATTCATCTTTTAATTCTTCTGGTATTCTATAATGTAATCCGCTAAACCATTCTTGAAATTGTTTTTCACCATACTTGTTAAATTTCTTTTCTAAAATAATCATTATTTCTTCGGCAAATTCTTTATTAAAACCTATTTCATACATCTTGTTCTGGATATTATCCAGAGTAATGTTTGCTAATGATTTCCTATCTTTAAAACTAAATATTTTCTTTATCATTTTTCTCCTCCCTAAAATATTTTTCTTCAACTCTTCTGTCCCTTTAGTTTAAGTACATTTTTTCACAAACTTTTGTTATTAAAATTGTTCTATAAATTTAGTTTATACTCAACTACTAAATTATGTAACTCCTTTTCAACAAAAAACCCCTTTAGATAAAAAATCCAAAGTGGTAAAATGTGCAACTTTGTTTTAAACAGTACATCTTTTTTTACAAACGAGCAACTACACAATAGTTTCCAACTTTTTTAGTAAGTGTCATCTTTTTTTGTTAGTTACCGACATTTTTGTCACCAAACAAAAAGTTATACACAACACTATAAATCCTACTCAACAGTTACTGACTTTGCCAAATTCCTTGGCTTATCAACATCACGATCAAGTTGTAATGCAGCATAGTATGCCAATAATTGTAATGGCACAACACTTACTAATGGAGTTAGAACTTCATGCACATGTGGAAGTACAAATGCATCGGTATCTTGCTCTAAGCCCTTCATGCTAATCACCATAGCATTGGCGCCACGTGATACTACTTCCTGTACATTGCTGCGGATTGCGTAGTTTACGTTTTCTTGTGTTGCAAGTGCGATAATTGGTGTTCCCTCTTCAATTAAAGCAATCGTACCATGCTTCAATTCTCCTCCAGCGAAACCTTCTGCTTGGATATAAGAGACCTCTTTTAATTTCAATGCACCCTCAACACAAACATTGTAATCCGCACTTCTGCCGATAAAGAATGCATTACGAGCTGTTGCTAAATAGTCTCTAGCTAATTCTTCCATCGTTTCTTTTTGATCGGTTAATACTTCCATTGCATTTGCAACGATGGCAAGCTCTTGGATCAAATCAAATGATAATTCAATGCCTTTTTCCTTTGCAGTATCCACTGCTAAAATTGCCAATACTGCGATTTGTGCAGTATATGCTTTTGTTGATGCAACGGCAATTTCTGGACCAGCATATAAATGCAATGTGTAATCCGCTTCACGAGAAAGGGTGGATCCAGGCACGTTTGTAATTGTTAATGCCGGATGTCCCATTTCTTTAATTTTTACTAAAACCGCACGACTATCAGCTGTTTCCCCACTTTGTGAAAGGAAGATAAATAACGGCTTCTCTGATAGCAGTGGCATGTTATATGAAAACTCACTCGCAACATGAACTTCCACTGGAATGTTTGCTAATTTTTCAAGGAGTTCTTTTCCAACTAAACCTGCGTGATAGCTTGTGCCAGCAGCGATAATATAAATACGATCGGCTTTTTTCATTGCTTCTCGAATGGCAGCATCAAGCTTCAAATTATTATTTTCATCTTGATATTCTTTAATGATATTACGTATCACGAATGGTTGTTCATCAGTTTCTTTCAACATATAATGTGCATACGTACCTTTTTCAATATCACTCGCATCAATTTTTGCCGTATAGGGTTTACGATCAACAACTGTTCCATTCAATGTTTGCACTTCGACGAAACTGCGGTTTACTAGAACGATTTCCTTATCGTAAATTTCCAGATATTGATCGGTTTCCTTTAATGTTGCCATTGCATCACTTGCTACAACATTAAATCCTTCTCCTAACCCTACTAATAACGGACTTTTATTCTTTGATACATATAATGTGTCATGATCTTCTGCATCAATCATTGCGATTGCGTATGAGCCTTTAAGCAGACCCATTGCTTGACGAAATGCTTCTGCAGTATCTTGATATCTATCATAAAGCTTTTCAATTAGTTGTACGATTACTTCTGTATCTGTTTCACTTACGAAAGCAACATCGCTTAAATATTCCTTTTTCAAATCTTGGTAGTTTTCGATAACACCATTATGAACAAGTGTGAAACGACCAGACGTTGCTTGATGTGGATGTGCATTCATAACGCTAGGGACACCATGTGTTGCCCAGCGTGTATGACCAATTCCCATCGTTGCCTGAACCGATTCATCGACACTTTCACGAAGCACTGCAATCCGACCTTTTACCTTCGTTAGCTTCACTCCATCTTCATTTAGCGTTGCAATTCCAGCTGAGTCATAGCCGCGATATTCTAATTTTTCAAGTCCATTTAATAAAATTCCTTTTGAATCCTTATTTCCAATATAACCTACAATTCCGCACATAGTTTTGTCCTCCTACAAGGGACAGACAAAACGAGCCTATATTGAAATATACTATTTTACTTCATACGGGGCGTCGTCTTGCTGCCCCTTTCTCGTGTTTGTTTTTTTTGACATCTTGTTTTATCCCTTTGTGCAATAAGTCGCCTTATTGTTTTAGAACAAAACCAATCAACTGAGATGTGCAGTCGGGAGGCATCCGCCGAATCGTTCGATAACCCCCACCTCGTCAACTATTTTCACTTCCGGTCAGAAAATAGTCCTGGCGCTTTATAGTTTACTCTCTTTGATGCTCCTTTCTATCTTTGAATGAAAGTACTTGTCACTATTTCCCATTATATGGGAGTAAAAACAAGCACTCTTTATTTTACACGAAAAAAGAGGATTTGGTCAATATTTTTCGTGTACCCTATATCCTATGATTTAATTTAGTAGTTGCGCATGACATCGCCATCACCACTTACTGACTATCAATATATTTTTGTTCCTCTTCCAAACTTAAAATTCCGGTAGCCTTTCCAACGGTACCTTTTTGGATTTTCCAGATAGCATTATGATCTTTATCAACCTTTGAAAAATCACCTTTATCCCACCGCTGTAAAATATTGCGATAAGTAGATCCGTTTTCAATGCTGACAACATCCAGGCCCTCCAATAGCCATTTAATACGCTCTAGGTGGATTTCGTAAAAGCCCCATTTCTTATCTGCTCGTACCTTTTGATGTGACATGCCATGAATATATTCATTATATAATGCCGCAGTTAATTCATTTAAATCCAATTCCTGCCCAAATGGATTTAATCCTTCTTTTTTATATCGCTGTAATTGCTCCTCTGTGATCTTCCCTTGCACTCCGGAACTTATTTCATCTCCAGGCACATCAGCTTTCTTAGCTTCACCATTATACATATCAGATATGAGCAAGTAAGCCAGTATTCCGATAGTAAGCGTCGCAATTGAAGCGCTAACAATCAAAAAGTTTCTTCTCATGTAGTTTCCCCCTAGACTTACCATACCTATATAAATTAGAATTTTCAAGTTATATTATTATTTACAAAATTTATATACTATGCAACACTAAATATATATTTACTGAATTGAAATGAGGTATCGAAATGAAGATATTTGCTTCAACGGAACCTGTTGCACTCGCAAGGCTAAACGAAGGGCGGTACAGAATCGGCATGTGCAGCTGTATCCTGACTATTTTACGCCTTATCGCTTTGAAGACATCGTAGAGGAATTTAAGGATTTCGTTACCTATGAAAATTTTCAATTTCTTATTATAGAAGACATTGGGGAAAATAAGGTTTGAGATTCAGGATCGACCGAAAACACCATTTAAGAAGCCTTATAAATGTTTATACGTGCACCAAATAAGTATTGTAGAAGACTCACAAGGGAAAGGGTATGGATATAGATTAATGCAGCGAATGGAGGATATTGCAAAAGAAGAGAAGGCCGCATGTATCGAACTTGATTATTGGATTCGAAATACACAGGCACAAAATTTTTATAAACAGTTGGGGTTTGAGTTAGAACGCGAGTTTGTGAGGAAAGATATACTTTAAATTGATGTCAAGCAAACGCTTGTTTGAATTGCTAAGGATGTATAATATATGTGCATCTCTTATGTTTAAGTAAATAAAAAACCGGATTGAATTCATAATATAATGTATTCAATCCGGTTTTTATCACTCTAAAAAATCTCGTCCCTCAAACTTCTCAATTACAGTTGTATTTGTTTGCAACAATATTTGATGGCTAAATGCCATTCCTCATAGATTAGGATAAAGAAACTTTATAAATAATAGATAAGTGCCGCAATACCTAAGGAAGCAATGCCGATCCAGCCAGCATAAGATGCTATCGTCGTTCTAAAAGATCGATGTTCTTCTGTTTCAGAATGGAAATTTGCTCTTTGCTGTTGCCCATCAGTCATTACACCAAGGAAAATCGCAGAAATTAAAATACCTATCCCACCAACAATCAGAAGGAATTTCAACATTGCCAACACCCCTTTTTGTATTCGTTATTTGAAGGGAACCTTCGTTAACATGCATATTCCATTTTTAGAAACTCATATGTGCTGCCATTTGTTTCTTGGTCAAAAAAAGCAATTTCTTTAAAGCCAATCCTTCTATATATCTTTATTGCCCGTTGATTAAAAGTTGCTACCGACAACGTTATTTTTTTAGGTTTATATTCTGCTATTACAAAATCGATAGCAGCCTTAAGAAATCCCATACCCTTCCCTTTTCCAGTTAAATCAGGTCTCATTCCTAAACCAATATCGCAGGTTTCATTAGCTGCTTTCTCAATCCCAAGGAAAGCGATCAGTTCCTCATTTTTTGTAACAGCAAACATGGAATTTCCTCTTGTTTCTGGATTTATAAATTCATCTAAATCTTCTTTGTCAGCTTCCATATTATAAAATGAATACTCCCCATCATAGTGCCAGTTAAATGCAATATTCTCTGCTTGTTCTTGTGTCATCTTATTAAATATATATGTCATTGATAGCCCTCTTTTATCTTTTCGATTAATTTTATCGATTCAATTTGGATGGAACAAAAGAACGATTTAGTCTGTTTATATAAAAGTACCCCTTTAGACTAAAATTCCAAAGAGGCAAAGCTTCTCGCATTTTTTCCAAACAGCTCATCTTCTTGATAAACTTCGTGACTTTATTTCTACTTAACTTTGATGCTTCTCCATAAATTCCAGCATCAGCGTATATACTTTTATTTCATTCTCTTTCTTAGAGAATCCATGCCCTTCGTCTTCCATCACGAAGTATTCTACATCTCGGCCTTTTTCTTTGAGCTTTGCGACAATTTGGTCAGATTCTGCCTTCACTACTCGTGGATCCTTTGCCCCCTGAATGACAAGCATCGGCTTTGTCATACTATCTAAATAGGTAATTGGCGAATCCTTAATGAATCGCTCTTTATCCCGTTCAGGATCTCCAATCCAGCGATCCATAATCGGTTTCCAATGCGGTGGAACCGAATTTACAAACGTGAATAAATCTGATGGACCAAAAATATCAATGACTGCTTTGAAATATTCCGGATGACGTCCATGCAGCAGTAATGCCATATAGCCACCGTAGCTGCCGCCAACTAAAAATAATTTATCTCTGGATGTAATATTATTTTCAAATAGCCACTCGACCCCAGCAACATTATCTAATCTTGGACCCTCTCCCCAATCCTGCTCCACTAGTTTTACAAACGATGATCCATAGCCAGTACTCCCTCTGAAGTTAGGCGCAAAAATAGTGTAGCCACGGTTAAGAAAACATTGAAACATAGAACGGAAATTCTTTCTCTCTGCTGCCTGTGGACCGCCGTGCGGCCAAAGAATGGTATAGCCATTATCGTTTTCTGGCTTTGCCCTAAATAATAATGCTTCAATCTCCATCCCATCAAATGAAGGATAAGATACAACATCAGGCTCAACCATATCCTCCGTAGATAAGCCAAGTACCCGATTATCTGTCAGCTGCTTCCATTCCTTTCCATCCTGAGATTGATAAATATTCGATGGAATGGTTGCACTTCTACCCAGAATATAGAGATTTCCTGACTTTGTAATCGAAAGTTTATCTATCAAATCAACCGGAATAGGTAGCGTTTCCACTTTTTCCGTCTCTAATGAGTAACGGTACAATACATCAGTTACCCCTTTTTCTGTAACTAAATAGAACGCATTATGTTGTTTATCCCATTTAAGTGACTGCACACTTTCATTTTCAATCGTGACTATTTTAGTAAATCCTTTAGTAGCTAAATTGAATTTTGCCACATAGCTATATTCACTTTCATAGTCTGTGATAAAGTAGATTGTATTGTCTTCCGTGAAAATTGGGTCAAATACGACATGAACTACCTCTTGATTCGGTGTAAGACTAAATGTTTCCTCTCCAGCCTTAACCGCACCAGTCACATATGTATTTGCAAAAGAACGCAGATACACAAATGCCTTTTCATTAGCAGAAACTGCCGCTAGTTCCGTTGTTGATATCTCTCCTTTATTTAATAAAGTATCCGAGTTATCCTCCAAATTCCGGACATGAGTATTGAGATAGGATGGATTTTCCTTTGATGTAACATAATAAATCCGTTTTCCATCTTCACTTAGATGGGAGAAGTAATATTTATCTTCTGCTTCACCTGTTATTAAAGGCTGTGGTAAGCCGCCCTCAATCGGTATTGCATAAATCTGATCGTTCTCATCACCATCTTTATCGAATCCAGCTAAAACATATCGATTTTTTGGATCAAATTTAATAAAGCTTGTTTGCTCATCATGATGTGCAAATAAATATGGAAAATTATTTTCATCTAAGTCGATTGCCCATAAATTCATCTTCCCATTTAAATTAGAGCTAAATATTAGCCGCTTCTCATCCCTACTTACAGCGAAATCAGATATAGCATAAGTACGAAAGAACTGCTCCACAGTTGGTTTTGGAAATTTTATCATCAACGTTCTCCCCTCATCAATCTGCCTGTTTTTCACATTGCTTATAACATCTGAATATTTCTTATTATTCAAATTTAAGTATAGCATATTAGCTTTTAACGGAACTAATTATTATCTGAGATTTTAGTTAGAATAGGGGAAATAAATTGAACAAAATTTCGTAGTGTGCTTGAAGAGTGGATTTTTAGAATTTGTGAGGAATGAGAATTTAAAATAGATGTGGAAGCGTCAAGTAATTAAAACAAACGTTTGTTTAACTTTCAAATCAGCATATGGGAAACATTTACGTTCTGCGTTCCGCCATATGCCGTCTCCAAACCTAATTTAAATACATTTTCGATTCACAGGTTTGTAGTATAATGATACTCTAATGGAACATTCGAACAACTAGACGCTTGTCGAATATCGGCGTGAACGAATAATATTTCGGCGTGTTTTCGCAATATATCGGCGTATACAGCTGAAATATCGGCGCGTTTTAAAATATATCGGTATTTTCGATCAGTCACAGGCATCCGCTCTTTCATCTGCAGCAAGCTTTCACCCCGCGTTCCACAAGAGAATAGGGCACCTACTTACATGGCTGCCCTATTCTCCAGCAATGAATTCCTCATATAGTTCATCACGATTAATTAGCCAGCGATCGGTTAGACCTATTCTTTGGATCGTAAATGATATTTCTTTCTTTAACCTTCCATCTTCCTTTGTCATAATCTTAACTACGACGGGTACTTTGACTAGCTGTGCATGATCTCCTTCCAGTTGTGATTTTAAAAGTTCCTTCTCACTTATATCGATTCTTGTTATATCTTTGACAAGTTCATTAAAATCCTGCTGATGATCCGATTTTGTAAGGATCTGATCCAATAAATAATCATCTTCCTGATTAATTGCAACAGCAAAAGTTTGAATTAGCTCCTGAGGATTTACCTTAGATAAGTAATTATCAAGCTGATTGCCTGCCTTCAAGATCATTATTTTATGGGCAGGATCTTCTTTATTCGATCTATGTGTTGTGCTTCCTATAAAATGCACACAAAAGTGACCTGGAAATCCATTGTTAAGAGCACCTGCGCCATGTGGCATTCCATGCATCGATGCTGCAATCAATTGATCATTGATTTTTACAATGACGGCTCTCCTTTTCCAACTCCATTTATTATTATAAATTTCCTTCATTGTTTTTGTATCTTTCTTTGTTAACGGCTGTACATCTGCATGGCTTTTTCCTGCTCTTCGTTGAACATGAAAAGATAATCCAGTTTCGAAATCTATGATTGTAAACGTTGTTTTATTAGGAAGTATCGTTGTCACTTCTTGCCAAGGTAACATATTGATCCTTAAATTTAGAGGAACTGTATTACTTTCCTCTTCCACAGCTTTCACATGATAGTTGACTGGAAAGATCATCATCAAGATAATGACAAGTGTTTTATAAAAACTTTTCATTTGATTTCTCCATTATTTTATATTTTCTTTCTAGCTGCATAAAGTAAACATAGCAAGCGCGTTTAAAATATTTTGCCCAATCTGCAGCAACTGATTCCCTTTCCTTTACATCTCCATTCTTAGTTAAAACGATAAAATATTATATCGCTTATAAGCTACAGAGTTAGACTTCTTTTACCAAAAGTTACCTTAACATTATTCCAATTTTTTGTGATATTTGGGAATGATAAAAGTAAAAAAAAATGAGGTGTGGGTAATGAGAATATTTATTTGTAGCTTACTTTCTCTTTTATTATTTGTACAACCTGCTTTTGCGGAACCATCTTCACAAGTTAAAAAAGAGTTGGCTATTGTAATAGACGATCTGGGTAATAATATGAAAGGAACGGAGGAAATACTTCATTTACCGATAAAATTAACTGTAGCGATTATGCCCTTTATGCCCTCCACAAAAACAGATGCAGCACTTGCATATGAAAATGGCCACGAAGTTATTATCCATTTACCAATGGAACCAAAAAAGGGAAGAAAAGCTGGCTTGGTCCTAGAGCCATCACATCGGATTTAAGTGATCAGGAAATTAGAGAACGTGTAGAGTCTGCAATTAAAGATGTGCCTCATGCTGTCGGAATGAATAATCATATGGGTTCTAAGATTACCGAGGATGAGAGAATCATGAAGATAATTCTCCAAGTGTGCAAGGAAAACGCTTTATTTTTCCTTGATAGTCAGACAACGGCAAATAGTGTTGTAAGTGAAGTGGCTGCACAAATGAATGTCCCTGTTTTAGTAAATAATCTCTTTTTTGATGATGTTTATACCCCGCAACATATTAAGAAACAAGCAGATTTACTGTCGCAGCAATTAATAAACCGTGAACAAATGATTGCTATTGGTCATGTTGGAGTACCTGGGCCAATGACATTTAACGTCCTAAAAGAATACATTCCCGCGTATCAAATGAAAGCAGAATTAGTTTCACTAACTAATTTAATACCTGAATTTAAAATAATCGATGGAATTGAATAGAACAAGTTAGAGGGAGATGGATGATTCGTTCAAAAGTCATCCATCACACTACTTTGCCGTTTAGCAAATACAGGGACTTAAGGCATTATTTTTGTAAAGATGCGTGGTGAGCAGGTGTCAGAGATTGGGAAAGTTTATCGTAATGCACATATTGATAAGTACATAAGTGAGGACAATTACCAAATGAAGAAGATGACCTACTTGGAAAAAATACATTCACTTGTTAGTGGGAACGGAAAATTTGAATTTACTTTAAAAGTCCTGCTCCTATTTATCCTTTCCTTTACAATTCTGCAAAACGTTGAAGCAAATAAACAGGGCATCACGAAAGTATACATCAATCTTTGGGAAAACCAGCTATCTGTCTTAGAAGATGGAAAAGTGATAAAGCAGTACCCTATCGGTCCTGGTAAAGATCGAACACCAACACCAATCGTCGTTTTACAATAATTGATAAATCGATAAACTGGGGACACGGATTTGGTACAAGATGGCTTGGTCTTGACGTTCCGTGGGGAAATTTCGGCATACATGGAACAAACAAACCTGTTCTGATTGGTAAGAATGTCAGCAGTGGCTGTATACGTATGCGTAATAACAAACCTGTTCTGATTGGTAAGAATGTCAGCAGTGGCTGTATACGTATGCGTAATGAAGATGTGGAAGAATTATATACAATAATTAATGTTGGTACGATGGTTTACATTGATGGTCCAATTACTGGTTTTGGTGAATGGGAGTTTAGGAATTTAGCTGTAGGTTCAAAAGGGAACCTTGTGCAACTTGTTCAAAAGCGACTAAAAGCAGCAGGCTTCTATTATGGCGAAGTAGATGGTATTTATGGAAAAACAACAGAAGATGCCGTCAAGCGATTTCAAAGAAGCCGGGACTTAAAAGTTACGGGTAATATAGGTCAAAGAATGTACATTGAATTAGGAATATTAGAATAGACCAATCCCTACAAACAATAAACCATTTGTCGAATATCGGCATGTATGGGTGATATTTCGGCGTGTTTTCATATCATATCGGCGTCAACGTATGATATATCGGCATGATTTAAAATATATCGGTTTTTTCGCTCGTCAGCCTTCACTCTCACCTCATCCTTGCACCCTGGACCAAAAAAGGCCACTCACATGATATGGAGTGGCCTTCGCTTTATCTTCAATTATTATTTAAATCCCAATAAATCTTCAGTAACCTTCACGATTCGATCCACATGTTTGTCGCATTCTTCCTTCGTTGGTGCTTCCACCATTACACGTACAAGCGGCTCGGTTCCAGAAGGACGAACAAGTACACGACCAAGATCACCTAATTCACTTTCCACTGCTGCTATTTCGTCTAAAATGACAGGATTTGTTAATGCTTCGTTTTTATCTGTCACTCGAACGTTTTTTAGTACTTGTGGGAAGATTGTCATCTCACCAGCTAATTCTGATAGAGGTTTACCCGTTTCCTTCATAACATTGACAAGTTGGATTGCAGAGAGCATACCGTCACCTGTTGTGATATGGTCTAAGAAAATAATATGTCCAGATTGTTCTCCACCAAGATTGTAGCCGCCTTTACGCATTTCTTCCATTACGTAACGGTCACCTACAGCAGTCTTGTCACTGCGCATGCCATTTTCTTCAATTGCTTTATAGAAGCCAATATTACTCATTACTGTTGATACAACAGTGTTTTCATTCAGTAGACCTTTTTCATTCATGTATTTTGCACAAATATACATGATTTGGTCACCATCAACAATGCCGCCTTTTTCATCAACAGCAATCAAACGATCGCCATCACCATCAAAAGCAAGTCCAATATCTGCACCCTTTTCCAATACATAAGCTTGCAATGTTTCAGGGTGTGTAGAGCCAACACCGTCATTAATATTAAGTCCATTTGGAGATGAACCGATTGAATAGATATCCGCCTCTAAATCAGCAAATAAATGTGTTGCTAAACTTGACGTTGCACCATGTGCACAGTCTAATGCAATTTGCATTCCTTCAAAGTCATTGTCAATGGTGGTTTTAAGGAAAGAGAGATATTTTTGCCCGCCTTCGAAATAGTCATTAATTATACCAATGTCTCCACCGGTTGGGCGTGGTAAATTATCTTCTCCATCCATAATGCGCTCGATTTCCTCTTCTTGCTCATCAGTTAATTTAAACCCGTCAGGACCAAAAAACTTAATTCCATTATCTTCTACAGGATTATGTGAAGCAGAAATCATAACACCCGCTTGTGCACTCAATGCTTTTGTTAAATAAGCAACACCTGGTGTAGAAATTACTCCTAAGCGCATCACTTCAGCCCCTATGGAAAGCAGACCAGATACAAGTGCCCCTTCCAGCATATGTCCAGAAATTCGCGTATCACGACCAATGATTACTTTTGGCTTCTCTGTTTGTTTTGTCAGTACATAGCCACCAACACGTCCTAGTTTATAGGCTAATTCTGGCGTAAGTCCTTCGTTTGCTACTCCTCTAACCCCATCAGTTCCAAAATATTTTCCCATTTTTAGCTCTCCTTTACTTCCTTTTCAAACAATGATCAACTTATCCTTGCTTGAAACAATCCGTTATGAAATTAGTTAATTACAACTTGAACTTCTTCAAATTCCGGTGTCACCGTTACATCGTTAGATTCTGGACCTTCAATTGTAATTGGTACCTCATGCTGTCCTTCGTCAAGATCGTTGACATTTATATTGACCTGAAAATCCTCATTCGTAATTTCCTTCACTGCTGCTTCATTTCCTGTGAGCGTAAGATCAATTGTATCCGTTCCTGACTGAGCGAAGCGGATAACTCGTCCTTCTTGTAATCCCTCAATATCAATCGGTATATTCTCTAGTTTCTTAGTCTGTTCCAGTTCTATCTCTACTTCAATTGGCTCGTTCCCTTTTACCGCCACACCGTCTGGCAGTGCCAGTTCTACGGAAACCGTACCAGATTCAGTCAGTTCCGATAAATCAATCTCTTTTGTGGAAATGCTTGTAATCGAATCTAATACATCACTCTTACCAAATATCTCTACCTCATCAAGTGTTGCAGTAGCAGACTGGAGCGTGTACCCTGCAGGCAATTCACCCGATGTCGCTACTTCAATTGGCACCTCTTTACTTGGATTGTTAATCTCCGCAGAAACTTGTACAGTTTCTGGAACGATTCTTACATTAACCTCGTTCCCCTGACCATCGTATACATTCACCGGAACTTCCCGGTTCTTAATAGGACCTTCTGATCCAGCAACATCAACAAAGACTGTGACAACACCAATTTGATCAATAACCGCCCTCGAGCTCGTCAGCGTTACTTCAGCTGGTTCAATCGTATATTCACCAAGTTCATAGCCTTTTGGCAATTTATCTTGATTAATAAATTCAGCAGAAACCTGGAACTGTTCACTCGCTCGTTCCTCAATATCAACCTCTATCGTTTTCGGTTCGATATAGGCTTCTAATTCACTTGTGATATTATAATCAAGTTCAACGATATGTGTCCCTTCGCCTAATCCTTCCAAATCAACAAACACATCGAAATTACGTCGATACGTTGTTGGTGTCAAAATTGCAGGTGGACCAGAAAGAGTAACCGTAACATAATCTGGAACCCCGCTAACAACATAATTCTCATCATCGATTTTAATCTCGACAGGAACATCATCGAAAGTCTGAAGGTTATTCGCATTATTAGGAATGCTAGAGTCATTCGCCGACGAATTCAATGTAACATCTACGAAAAAGTACAATATTATCGCAAAGGCTAATGAAATCGCCCTGACAAACCACTTGCTCTTAAACCAATTATCCATTCTTATTCCCCCTCCATTTCCAAGTTTTACGTTTGGGGTTCTTCTCGAATAAAATAAGGTGGGCAGTTAGCATTTGACGAAGTCTTTCCTCATCTATATCTCGGTGCAGCTCACCATTCTTTGTGCAAGAAATGGCTCCAGTTTCCTCAGATACAACAATTGTTAATGCATCGGTTACTTCACTAATCCCCATCGCCGCTCGGTGCCTTGTTCCTAACTCCTTTGAGATAAAAGGACTTTCTGATAACGGGAGGTAACAAGCCGCAGCTAGAATTCTTTCGCCTTTAACGATGACAGCACCATCATGTAATGGTGTATTCGGTGTAAATATATTTGTTAAAAGTTGATGTGTTAAATTGCCCTCTACTTCTATTCCTGTTTCAGCATATTCACCAATTCCTGTTTCGCCTTCGATTGAAATCAATGCACCGATGCGTCGTTTCGCCATATATTTACAGGATTCAATAATCGCTTCAATTTTTTTTGTGATAATTTCTTCTTCTGACCTCGTCGTTCTTGAAAAGATATTCCCTCTCCCCAGTTGCTCAAGGGCCCTTCTTAACTCAGGCTGGAAAAGTATAATAATTGCCAGAAATCCCCAAAGAATAATTTGATTGGATAGGTATCGAATTGTTTGCAAATCCAGGAGAATACTTATTCCCCAGACAGCTAATACTACTGCAATTCCCTTTAATAACTGGATTGCCTTTGTACCTTTGATTAGCATTATTAATTTATATAACACATACCAGACAAGAGCAATATCTATGCATATTCTAAGTACTTCAAAAAAGTTGAATCCCCCATCGAGCATGTTCACACATCCCTTTTGCACCTGAAATGAATTGTTACTATTCGATAAATAGTCTAGATTTAATTATATCACAACTGCAGGCCATATATATATCTTGGACAAGCGCTTTTTATAATTTTTACCAAAAGCCAAGATTCAATTAGTTTAAATGGTTTCCATTTTATCCCTATGACAGGCAGCAGCAGATACACGCAAATATTTACAAATTTTCTAAGCTTTCTACTGCCATAACATTTTAGTGGAGTGATGGGGGATACCTGCAAAATGCTTATGTATATGGGATTTTCTATCGTATGATATGCCTGTGAGCAACTATAATTTATCGCGTAAATAGCAACCTTCAGAAGAATTCTTACAAAAAACCTGGATAAGCACTTATTTATCCAGGTTTGATTTGGTAGATAAGAAAGTATAAAACGTTCTTACTGCATAAGTGTAACTAAGGCAGCTCTGTCACCCAAAAACTTGGCTGCACCTCAGTTTTCTAGTCAATCAGTCGAAAACACTCCAGAAAAGAAGCCTTTAATCTGATACCATAGCCATTCAAACATGCGATTGACCGTTTTTAGCTCGCCATTAATTTCGCCGACAGAGGCCATAAGACCCTCTCCATCCAGCGATTTACTTTCAACCAATTCTCCGTTTACAATCGTTACATCGCCATCAATTACACCCTCGATTACTAAATTGCCATTTTTAACGAGTAAATCGCCTTCAACGACTACACCTTCAGGAACGATGACCGTATCTCCTTGTATAATCAAGTTTTCCTGTTTCGAGACAACGAGCTGGCTATCCTGATTCCAATCTGTAAACATACCACCTAGCATAAAAATAAAGAATACTGCGGCAGCGACAATAATTGGGTGGGATTTGACCCAGCGCTTGTATTTCATACGTTTCTTCTCTTTCGGTAAATTATTCATTACTTTTTCCGCGAAACTAGGTGGTGCCTCTATATGTTCTGAGCTTTGGAGCAACGCAATCGTTCGTTTCAGATCTCGAAGATGTGCTTGGCAATCTTCACAGCCCTCCAAATGCCCCTTTAGCTGCTGTTCTTCTGCTTTATTTAAATCACCATCTAAATATTTATGCATTAATGCAATTGATTCACTATGAGCATTCAAGTGGATCACACTCTCCTTTACACATGACGAAGCCTTTTCCTCAAAGCTTCCCTTCCTCGGTGGATACGGGTTTTTACCGTTCCTAATGGGATGTCTAGAATTTCGCTAATCTCTTGAAGGGAGAACTCCTCAATATATCGTAAAATAATAATACTGCGATATTTCGGTGGAAGTTCAGAAATTTCTTGATGGATATAGCGTTGTAATTCAATGCCCTCCACTTTGTCGCTAGGAGAAATATCTGTACTAGCGAGCTGTGAATACATGTCTAACCCCTCTGTTCCTTTTATCTCTGCATCAAGAAAAAAGTCTGGCTTTCGTTTTCGAATTCGATCAATCGTTAAATTGGTCGCTATCCGATATAACCACGTTGAGAATTTTCTCCCATCATCAAAGGAATCGATGTTTACATAAGCACGAATAAACGCCTCCTGCGCCATATCCTCGGCTTCATGTGCATTTCCAAGCATTCGATAACAATGTTGATAAATTTTATTTTGATAGAATTCAACAACATCACTAAAGGCTGCTTGGTCTCCTTTTTTTACTTGTTTTATTTTCTCTCTAATTATTTGATCCATTCAGCTACCTCCGCTTGCTTGCGGTATTTATAATACGTATTGGTTTTAAAAAAGGTTTCAGATGATCCTATTAAAAATTATTTTCTTTCCCGTCCGTCACAAAAATGTAACAAGTTTATTATTGCTTTTAATTGGGTAATTTCTTAATATAGTATACTAGATAGGAGGACAATTTTGTGACTAAATCTATGTTATTAGAAAAAATTGAAGTATGCCGTCAAGAAATGATTCAATTAAGCGATGAATACGAATTAACCTCAGAACCTGTCATTTTGTCTAGCATGAAATTAGACAGACTGATCAATGAATACTTAAACTACTCGGTGAATTAAGGATGAACAGCTCCTTTGATAATAGACAGAAAAAAAAAGACATAAAGGCTCGGGAAGTAACATTGAGCATTTATGTCTTTTCATCATGATGTTATAGTAGTTCACTCAATTAGCATCGCACCATGCGAATTGGGTTGTAGCGCTAATGGCTTGATGCCAGCTTCTTCCCAGGCACGCATTAATTCTGTAGCTTGCTCACGAGACGGCATAAAAGCAATCCCACAATCGCCCCCACCTGCACCAGAAGGCTTGCCTGCACCACCGAACTGTTCTGCCAAGTTACATAAAGTCGCGAGTAACGGCGTTTCTATCGGGGCATTCGCATGCTTTCCAACAGTAGCAAGTGCCTGTCGATTCGCCTTAACTCCCTCTAGTAAATCGGCAACTGATTCTTCTTCCATTCCCTTAAAGAAAGTGCCAACTGCTGCTTCACTATCATGAAGGAATTTCTCATACTGTTCGAGATTATCCGACTTCAATTGTCTTATCACATCGACAAGTTTCGCAGTCGATGCCGGTTTTCCTGTCCAGCCGACACAAAAATGAATATTTTGCGGCAGCTTCATTGGCTTAACAGAAAAATAACGCCACTCTTTTGCCACAAGGTCGGAAATCGAATTGCTTGCTATGTATTCACTATGCAGCCATTCTGCTTGGAACGATGCATATCTTAGTAAACCACCATAAGAGGAAGCTGCAACATCTGCACCCGATCCATTTCCTTGTGTTTCGACATGAGAGATAGCAGCCAGTTTAAAAATTAGTTCCTCTGCTGGCTTTGCTGCAAGGAACTTTGTCAGTATCGCAGTAACGACTGAGGTTACAACCGCAGCACTTGAGCCAAGGCCGTACTTTACACCAGATTCATCATCCAGCTCACTTTTAATCGAAAGGTGAAATGGTTCTGGATTTAACCCTTGCTCTTTTAAGTACGTCAAAGCAATGGTCATTGCATCACCAACAAAACGAGTTCGGCGATCATTAATAGCGATATTCACTTTATTATTTATAAAGTCAAAAGCCAGGTTTTCAAGTTGGAAATCCAGTAATGTTAAGCGATTCTCATAATCTCCCTCAATTTTGGCATAAACAAATCGATCCACAGCCAATACCGCTAGATTATGGTATGGCTCGAGAACCGCGAATTCTCCTGCTATCATTAATTTCCCAGGTACTTTAATCGTCATTGACAATATGTTCCACCCCTAAAGATAGGTTATTCCTGATCCTGCCCTACTTAACCGCACATCTGACACACCAGCGATATTACGAAGGGTATTCTCAACCTTTGCTTCATCTTCTGGTAAATAGAGCACCTTCACATTCGGTCCTGCATCAATTGTGAAATATGCAGGAATTCCATTCTCCCGCATTTTCTGCACAGTATGCATCACTCGTAATGTTGTATCGTGCCAGTATGTAAATGGAGGATTCGCACCAAGCGTTGTTGCATGCATTTTCAAGCAATTAGCTTCTGCAATCGCTCCTACTTTTTCGAAATCCTTCTCCTGGATTCCAGCTTTTATTCCATTTAAGTCATTTGGAATACTGTCAATCCAGCCCGTATAAAATGGCGATGTTTCTACTGTTCGCTTCATTCCAGCACGACTCGACACTTTTTTCATTGTTGAAGAAAGCACAACAGCTGCAACTCGAATATCCCAGTGCTCTTTAGGAGCAATTGGTACCGCATAAGAATCAGAACCGTCAAGTCGGACGCCCATTTCCCATTCTGCAAAGCCGCCGTAGATTGAACGACATGCAGAACCAGAGCCTTGACGCGTTAAGCGTGAAAGCTCCTGATCATTTAAATTAAGTCCAATCGCTTTTGCACCTGCAGCAGCAAGTGCTGCGAATCCAGATGCAGAAGAAGCAAACCCAGCCGCTGTCGGCACTTCATTAATTGAGTGGACATTTGCATATAAGTCCGTTTTTCCAGAAAGTCCGCGGATTAAATCGAGGAATTTCGTCACACGTTGATAAGCTTCGCCAGTAACTTCCTGATCATCCAGCATAAAAACATCTTGTGATAATTCGTCACGAAAGTCTACCGTTGTTGTCGTATAAAAACCATCTAATGTTAAAGAAAGACTATTATTCGTCGGCAAAATTAATGCCTCTTCACGCTTTCCCCAATATTTGATTAGCGCTATATTTGTATGAGCCTTCGCTGTCGCTTTCATCATAATTCCTCTTTAACCCTTTCATCCTACACATGTTTAGCCTTGTTTTTTTAATACAAGTGGCCAAACTGCCTGTGCACCATAGTTTTTTAATTTCTCTGCAAGCTGTCTTGAATGTACTTCGTCCTTCGCAAGGGCTATAATACATCCACCATTTCCACCACCAGTTAATTTCGCACCAAGTGCACCCTCTTTACGTGCATAGTGGATAAGTCGATTTAAGCCTGCATCACTTACACCTAGTGTTTCTAATTCCTTTTGAGCTTCATTTAATAGCTGACCTAAAAATTGCTTACTTGCTCTTTCTAAAGCGTGCTTTGCTTGAAACGTTAATTCACCAATTCGATCTAGCTTCCGCTGGATTCGCTTCGGAGCAGACTTTAATAAACGCGCTACCGTTTCAACCGATGACCGAGTGTCACCATATCTTCCGGAATCAGCAACGATAAAATAGAAGTCATCGCTCGGCTTAATATAGTCAATCGGCTGCTCCCTTTCAAACCAAACAGGTAAATCGGAGGTAATGGTAAGGGTATCTAAGCCGCTCGGCGAACCGTGTGCTACGGTCTCCGCAATATTGGCTAAATCCAATAGCTCCTGATCTGTATAGCTCATATCTGCATAAGCAAACAACGACCTGATAACCGAAATTGCTACAGAAGCACTTGAACCAAGCCCTTTACCTGGAGGAATGGAAGAGTTAATCCGAATTAATAAATCCTGACAAGGTAATTCAAGGTACTCTATTGTACCCTTAATGCATTCAACAATTCCTTGTAATGATTCAGGAGCTAAATCAAGGGGTCCATGATAAAATTTGCTATCCAATTTAATGGAACCTGGTACATATTCAATCGCCGTTTCAACACCAATTAATGGGAAAGGAATAGCAATGGCAGGTTGTCCGTGTACAACCGCATGCTCCCCAATCAAAATTAATTTACTATGAGCTACACCAATAGCTGTTTTCTCTGTAGTTGTTACTTTCTCTGCACTCATTTTGTATACTTTTCCACCAATTCTATAGCTTTTCCAACACGGATTTGTTTCGTTTCTACTAATTCTCTTGCAACGATATCAATCATCTCCCCTGTAGCTCCTGCCGCAATTGCAACAGAACGAGAATGCAAGGCCATATGACCTTTCTGAATACCATCTGTTACTAATGCTTTTAATGCTCCAAGGTTTTGCGCTAATCCTACTGCAACAATCACTTGGGCGAGTTCCTGAGCCGATTTTATATCAAGTATATTCAATGCCATCTTCGCCAGTGGATGCACCTTAGTAGCACCACCGACCGTTCCAACGGACATCGGTAATTCAAGTTCACCAACTAGATTTCCTGCCTGATCCTTTGACCAAGTTGTCATCGAACGATATGCCCCGCTTCTTGCTGCATAGGCATGTGCCCCAGCTTCAACAGCTCTCCAGTCATTACCAGTAGCAATGACAACCGGGTCAATTCCATTCATAATACCTTTATTATGCGTCACCGCACGATATGGATCCGAATCTGCAAATTCAAATGCATGAATAATACCATCCCGCACTTCTTCTCCGGAAAATCCTCCAGTTTCAAGCAATTCTGGAGGAATGATACAATGCGCACGTGCTAAGCTTCGATCCGCATAATTTGATAAAATTCGCAAATATACTTTGCCGTTTGTAATTTCTTCAACTAAAGGCGCAACAGATTCGACCATTGTGTTAATAATATTCGCACCCATAGCATCAACTGTATTAATGTAAAGATGCAAAATTAACATTTGGCCATACTTAGAATCCGAATCCCCGTTCAGAATTCGCACTTCTAAGTCCTCTACTCCGCCACCTCTAGCAACAATGCTAGGATAAGCAGTATTCGCAGCCATAATGATATTTTCTTTTTCTGTTATTATTGCCTCTTTTGCAACGTAAAAATCAGTACAACCCACAACTTGGATTTGTCCAATCATCACTCTTCCCGTTGCTTCCGTCGTAAAACCGCCAGCCTGTCTGACAATTTTCGCAATATGACTAGCTGAGGCAACTACAGAAGCTTCCTCAATTGCCATCGGTACAACATAGTCTTTCCCGTTTATTAAGAAGTTCAATCCTAATCCTAACGGTAATTGAAAGGTGCCAATGACATTTTCAATCATATTATCAGCTGTATCAATTGCTAACGGTGAAATAGAAAAAAATTCATCTTTTTCCTGCTCAGAAAAAGGATGCATCTCTTTGATTAATTCCTGCCGCTCGTCAACAGTCATTTTATAGAAACCAGGAATTCTGGAGGTTTTCATACATATCATCCTTCTATATGGAAAATCCGTTCTATTATATATAGTATGTTCAGTTCATAAAAGCGAAATCCTGGCCGGCTAAGATTTATCGTTTAATATGTTAATTTCAGCGGAATTTCTTCTAATAATTACGATGAAATTTGTAACTTCTATTTTACCGACTTTTTAGGTTAGCTTTTTATCTATTATATAAATTATACCACGTTCTGGTGATTTTTCTTTATTTGAGTCACTTTACTTGAGGATTTTCTATGGTAGTTAAGAAAGTTTTAGTACTTTCTTAACGAATTAGTGCAACGAAGGCAGTTCTGCCACTAAAAGGATCGGCTAAACCTTAATTTTCTGAAATTTCACTGTATCTATTAAGTTAAAAAAATTCCGCATAATGCAAATAAACAAGGTTGTTTACAATCATAACGACCTTGTTTACGCATTTATACTATCCATGATGTATAACCTTTTATTTAAAGTAAGATGAGCCATGAAGGATTCGAACCTTCGACCCATTGATTAAAAGTCAATTGCTCTACCGACTGAGCTAATGGCTCGTGCTGAAAATACTTTATGCTTATTGAGCGGACCTTTTTAAATTAAAGAACATAAATTCAAATTTAAAAAATGGCTGGGCTACTAGGATTCGAACCTAGGATACACGGGATCAAAACCCGATGCCTTACCGCTTGGCTATAGCCCAACAATAATAATGGTGGAGGGGGGCAGATTCGAACTGCCGAACCCTGAGGGAGCGGATTTACAGTCCGCCGCGTTTAGCCACTTCGCTACCCCTCCATATTGTTAACTATAAACAGATGTTTATACATAGATGAGACATGGTGCCGGCCAGAGGACTTGAACCCCCAACCTACTGATTACAAGTCAGTTGCTCTACCAATTGAGCTAGGCCGGCGTATGGTGGAGGATGCAGGGCTCGAACCTGCGACCCCCTGCTTGTAAGGCAGGTGCTCTCCCAGCTGAGCTAATCCTCCATAATGGTGACCCGTACGGGATTCGAACCCGTGATACCGCCGTGAAAGGGCGGTGTCTTAACCGCTTGACCAACGGGCCATGAAATTTAAGATTTCATATGTTTTGTTGTCTTTTCGGACCAACGAATTTTATTATACCCAGTTCCCCATACTTTGTAAAGGGGAAATTTACATTTTTTTAAAATAAATGTAGAAACAAGATGAAACTTGCGTTTAATCCGCGTAATGACGCCTTTTTCACCATCAATAAATTTTTAGCAAACGACTTATTTCACGATAATTCGTTTTTTTACATCCCCTATTTGATTATTATTATTTCCCGAATCCGGAATTTTCCTTTTGGGCATCCTCACCCCATGTAAAAGTTTCTTTCATTGTAATAATTAGGTTATAATGTACGAAAGAAAAGATATTTTTGGAGGTATACATATGTCAGGTCTATTAGAAGGAAAAAATATTGTAGTCATGGGTGTTGCAAATGAACGAAGCATTGCATGGGGGATTACCAAGTCATTGCATAATGCAGGTGCAAACCTTATCTTCACCAATCGCCAGGAACGCTCCCACCAGAAATTAGTGAAACTATTAGAAAGCAATAATATGGAAGCAACCTTATTAGTGAATTGTGATGTTTCTAATGACGAAAGTATTCAAGCAGCATTTGCAGAAATTAAAGAAAAGGTTGGCGTCATCCACGGTGTCATTCATTCCGTTGCTTTCGCAAAACGTGAGGAACTAAAAGGCGAATACGCAGACACATCTCGCGACGGCTTCCTTTTAGCGCAAGAAATTAGCGCATATTCTCTAGTTGCTGTTACAAAAGCAGCGAAGGAATTAATGACAGAGGGCGGAAGTATCGTAACACAAACATATCTCGGTTCTGAACGTGTCATCCCTAACTATAATGTCATGGGCGTTGCTAAGGCTTCTCTTGAAGCAAGCGTACGTTATTTGGCAGAGGATATGGGTAAATACAATATCCGTGTAAATGCGATTTCAGCTGGTCCAATTCGCACCCTATCTGCTAAAGGTGTATCTGGATTCAATGACAAAGCAAACGTTATTGTTGAAAAGGCTCCTCTTCGCCGCAATGTCGATCAAGATCAAGTCGGGGATGCAACTCTATTCTTTATCAGTGACCTTTCAAGAGGGGTAACTGGAGAAGTGCTCCATGTTGATTCTGGATTCCATATTATTGGTGGTTAAACAGAAATGAAGATTCCCTATGCTGCATATAATGTAGCGTAGGGAATCTTTTTTTAATGGAGGGCTAATATGATTCGGGAATGGTTTACCAATATTGATGGCGATCCTTTTATTTCGTTCGGTAAGAGTCATCTTATCATGATTTTGATTTATGCAATCGGACTTATCCTCTTCTTTTTCATGCGCAAACAAGATGGCATGGATTCGCGCGCATACAATATCATCCGCTGGAGTCTATTTAGTGTCCTAGTTTTATCTGAGGTTTCTTATCAAATATGGACTGCGACAAATGGCATCTGGAGTCTAAGTGAATATATTCCATTGCATCTCTGCGGGATTGCCAGCATTATCGGTGCTATTGCCCTAGCGAGTTTGAACCAGAGATTAATCGTGATTTCATTTTTCATTGGCTTTATTCCTGCATTCCTGGCGATCATTACTCCTGAATTACCTTATGATTTTCCGCAATTTCGTTTTTTGCAATTTTTCATCTCTCATTTAGCTATTTCTTGGACGGGGATTTTTCTAATCTCAACGAGTTCTGTTAAGGTCACCTTTAAATCAATGCTGGAGACATATGGTTACATGCTAATTTATTCAGGGATTATTGGATTTGCTGTGAATCCATTGCTGGGATCTAATTATTTGTATTTGGCGAGTACACCTAAAGCCTCTACTCCTTTAGATTTGCTTGGGAGTGGCGTTTGGTACTATGTGAATTTGTGTTTAGTGGGGTTTGTAGTATTCTTGGGGCTGTGGTTAGCAGTAAGGTGGATTGAGTCTAGGAAAGGATGACAGCTTTAAGATTCACTCAACACTTGTTACGAATTGAATTTTAGTCGAATATTAACATAGAAAAAGCTATTCACTTAACCTCAGGTAAGCATGCGAGGAATAGTGAATAGCCTATGGATTTAAATCTATTTTTAAAATGAACAATTTTTGCGAGAATATGACTCGGGACACTCACTTCCTACTATCCTCTAATGCATTTTTCGTTCCACTGTATAAACCGCTTGCCGATAGACCTAGCATTAGACCAACAATAATGCCGCCTTTGAGATCATCCGGATACATATAAAAAATCCCGCCTGCCAAACCAAAAATTAATGATGCAAGGGGCAGGTATTTCTTTCTCAATCCCAACGTTCTCAGGAGCTGAACCAAGCCTATTATAAGCGGAATCAACACCACATCATAAATTTCAAACATCTCCATCACCACCTTTTAATAGATTATGCATGTACTAAATAAAAAAGAACGGCATAACTATTAGGGAAAATGAAGATATCCATCGTTGGAATCGCCTTTTTGAAAGGGATAATTTTTCAAGTTTTTCACTTTCTTCCAATGGTGATGTCAAGTTAGCTTTTTGATAAGAATACAGATGATTTTATGAAACTCACGATAGACTCCATTATTTACCAAGTTGTGTGAAACCTTTTCCTTCGATATTCGTAAATGTATTAGCAAGCCAAAAAGAAGGGAGTAGTTTTAGTGAGATCTATTACAAAAAAACGTACAAAAGCATATTTTATTGACCTTGCCATTTCAACTGCTGTAACCGCAGGCATTGAGTACTTCTTGCGAAAAAAGGTGAAAAATGAAGCTGTTCATGTACTAGTGACACCTACCCTTGTGATGTGGTCACTGGAATATGCACAACTGCGTACATCTGGCCAAACAATCGGTTATAAAACAATGGGACTAGCCCTTAAAAATGAGGACGGATCTCAACCGACGCCGAACCAAATCATTAAACGAATGGCTTATCGAGATACATTGAGCACTCTTGATTACTTTAAAAGTCGGAAATCTTTTGAAGAGCAGGATGGAGCGATCCTTCCCCATGATCAAGTTTCAGGTACGGTTGTAAGGGAGGTTTAAATACGACAGGGCAAGACACCTTTATCTCAGCTATAAATTAGGACTTCCATAATCGACTTAACAATTAGCACTGCACTTAAGCAGTGCCTTTTTCATATTTTATTGTTTAAGTTATCAATAATCGAACTCGATACTTTATGAATCATTAGATAAAACAATAACCTGTCGCTACTTTCTAACCACTTAAGATTGTTGTCATAGAAGTCGATATAATATATATATCATCATTTTTTATGATAGAAATAAATATTATAAGGTGGATAGTCTAAATACCAACAAGAACTACAAAATTACAAGGGGACTCATATGAAAAAGATATTTACATTTAATAGTTTAAATAAAAAATTACTAACAATTATACTTACATTAGCTGTATTGCCTTTACTTCTTACAGTGAGTATTATTTATTTCACTACGGAGCAAGGGTTTGATAAACTTATCAACATTCAGCAAAAAGAAACTGAGCATACGGTGCAAGCACAGTTTCAAAAGGAAACAGAGGATTTACTCGAAATAACAAAAATTTATGCGAGCAACGATACAATTATTGATGCTTATCAATTTGAGAACCGTGATGAATTACTGCAAACAATTATCCCGGTTTTTGCACGTCTTGAAGTTGAACATGGCCTTAACGTTCTTGAATTTGGAGATATCTCAGGGAATGTAATATTACGTGGACACAATCCAGAAAAATACGGAGACGACAAAAGCTCTCTGCCTGCAATTCAAACAGCATTAAACGGTGAAGTCAGTTCAGGATTTGAATTCGGCAGCAGCGGACTTTCTGTTCGTGCTTTTGCACCAATTATTCGTAATAATGAGGTCATCGGAACACTTCAGACTGGTATTGATGATACTTTTTTGAATGAATTAAAGGACATACTGCCAGGTGTGACCATCGACATATATAATGAAAAGGGAGTTATCGCTTTATCATCCATTGATTCCCATATAGGTGAGACAATTAAGAACAGTTCATTATTATCAACTATTGAAAATGGAGAAAGCATAGCTTCCCATGATGGCGATACACTAGAATCTTACATACCGATGTATGACCCTACTCAATCGGAAACAATAGGTACTATTGGTATTACTCAAGATATATCTGTTATTAATGATACAAAAGAAAGATCTTTGTATATTGGCTTAGTAATCATGGCCATAACCATTATTGTCGTAATCCTTGTATCGATGAAGTTTAGTAGATCGATTTCCAATCCTATCAAACAAATAGCAAGAGCAATGCTGGAGCTTTCAAAAGGTAACTTAAAAACCAAAATTACCTTAAGTAAACGCAATGATGAGATTGGTGAACTGCTAGCAGATATGAAATTAATGCAGGACACCCTTCACGATACTATTTCGAACGTGGCTGCAGCTTCAAATAATGTTGCATCACAGAGTGGGGAATTAACCCAATTGGCTAACGAAGTAACAACAGGCTCCCAACAGATTTCCTTAACAATGGAGGAAATTGCTGCAGGAACAGAAAAACAAGCTGATTCTACAAGTGAACTATCTTCTGCTATGGGGAGTTTTTCTGTAAAAATTCAGGATACGAACGAAGAAGGAGCAAAAGTTCGGAAAACCTCAATGGAGGTTTTAGAGCTGACAAGCCATGGTAAGCAACTAATGGAATCCTCAAATCAGCAAATGATGGAAATTGATGAAATTGTAAAAGGATCAGTGGAAAAGATGGATACTTTGGAAGCCGGATCTCAACAAATATCCCAGCTTGTTTCCATTATCGAGGAAGTTGCGAATCAAACAAATTTGCTAGCTCTCAATGCAGCAATTGAGGCAGCGAGGGCAGGTGAACATGGCAAAGGATTTGCTGTTGTAGCTGATGAAGTTAGAAGACTGGCTGAACAAGTATCTGTATCGGTATTAGATATTACACAAGTTGTAAGTAATATCCAATCCGAATCTCAAGCTGTTGCTGAATCATTAAAAGCAGGATATGCTGAGGTTAAACTTGGAACCTCACAAATCAAAACAACTGCGGAAACTCTTAATAAAATTAATTCTGCCACAACAGAGATGGTAGATTATATTACTGTTATAACTGGAAACTTATCCGAAATTGCAGATGGCAGCAACGAAATGAACGTAGCCATCCAAGAAATTGCAGCAATAACGGAAGAATCAGCTGCAGGTATAGAGGAAACATCAGCAACAGCACAGCAGTCAAGCAGCTCGATGGTGGAAGTAGCGGGAAGCTCTGTTGAACTTGAGATGCTTGCTGAAAAATTAAATGAATTAGTACGTCGATTTAAGATTTAAGTTTTGAATAAGCTAAAGCAACTTATAAAGTAATGGAGTATTATGTAAACTTATTAAGACAGGGACAAAACTAGCAATAATTTAAAATTGGTTTCGATCATCGGTTATTAATGATCGAAACCATTCTTCTTTGGGGGTTTATCATTACCTATTGTTTAATTTTATTTCGATTTATCTTTCACTGAATCTGCAGTTAGCTCTTCAAACGATTTAACTTTTCCATGCGGGTTTTGAGATTGCTTCCTTCCTTGCCACTCTCTTTCTTGTTGTCGTTTTGATTTAGACATAGAATGGATCCTCCCTAATCAGCTTTATCAAGACATCCCTATCCTTTAGTGTTTATCTTAGATGCTCTTTCTTTCTTCGCTTTATTTTTATGCATCTGATTTGCCTTTGCACTGCCACTTCCTATTTCCTTAGAGAATTCTGAATCCCTCTTACTGGAATCAAATCCTTGTTTATTCTTCTGTTCTGCATCATTTTTTTTCGTTCTTTTTGCCATGGAAATCCCTCCTTTATTGCTTAGTATGGGAAATGCGGATTGAAATATGCGTCTGATATGATGAGTCGATAGTAACAAAATAAAAGTAGTTCGCTTCATATGAGATTGAATTAAAACCCTGAAGTCTTTAGTGTTGCCTCCAGTCACAGTCAATAATATTCCCCCAGTTGGAGCAGTTAAAGGATGAAAAAAACTGCATCCCTAAATAGGGATGCAGTTCAATTTTATCGGTTAGCGTCTTGACCATATGTTTTCTTATTTTAATGCGAAAATAAGAATCAGACTGGAACTAGTTGTCTATCCTTAAATCCTCCAAGGAAGATGTCTTCGAGGGAGGGTTCAATGACATCCATACGTAGGATTTGGATGTCTTGGTTGACTAGTATTTTGAGTAGATATGGAATTTGCATTTCATTCTGCAGAATAACTTTTGTTTGCTCTGTCTCCCATATCACCTTTTCTGACATGCTTTCAATTTGATTTCTTACAAGGTTAAGCTGATCTTGTTTATATGGTAAATGTTTAAAAATAATCGTTGTGTAAGCATGGAATTCTTTTCTCAGTTCATTAAGGGTACCAATGTTCATCACATTTGAATCACTGAGAATTGCGATTCGTGTACAAATCTTCTCAATTTCATCTAAGTTATGGGAGGTCATAAAAATTGTTTTCCCTCTTGCATTTAAGCTGCGAATCAGGTGTTGAATCTGAATAACAGCCTCTGCATCAAGGCCAGAGGTAGGTTCATCGAAGATAATTAAATCCGGATCCGTAATGATGGCTTGTGCGATGCCTAACTTTTTCTTCATGCCAAAGGAGAATTTTTTCACCTTTCTTGTGATTACACCCTTATTCAAGCCAACTTGTTCTAGTACATGGACTATTTCTTCCCTGGTTACTCTCTTTCCATTAACCTTCGCAAAATAATTTAAATGTTCAACTGGATTGAGGGAATCATAAAATGCCTCGTAGTCAGGTAAAACACCTATCCTTTGCTTAACTTCTATTTCTGTACTGGGTTTACCAAAGATATAAATTTGTCCAGCTGTTGGCTGCAAAATATCAACCATCATATTAATTAAGGTTGATTTTCCCGCACCATTTTTCCCTAATAACCCGAAGATCTCTCCCTCCTTCACTTCAAAGGAAATATCGTCAATCACATTCTTTGGTTTATAGTATTTCGTGACATGTTCAATTTTAATTGCACTCATGTTAAAGCTCCTTCCTTCTAAATAGGATAACCGATAGAACTAGGAGAATTGCAGATAGAATAAGAATGAAATAATGCTTATAACCGCCTTCGTATGCATAGTAGTATGGTGTAAAGTACTTTAACCAGCCAATAAATATATTGTTCGATGAAATACTCCAAAAACTAACAGCTGGTATTGCGATTGCTGCGAATAATCCAATAAACATGGAGTAACCAGGTCTAGAAAAGATAATGGATATTAGAATACAAAATGTAATTGGATAGGTAATAAATACAATGATTTGGAAAAAATCTTCGACGCTGAAATTCATCGTTATGGTTATTAGAAGTATTGTTGCGATCACAATGCAAGCGATCCAAAAAAACATGATACCAAGAAATTTGCCAATTACTATCGTATCTCTATTCGTTTTGGTAACTAGAAATCTTGCTGTGCGACTATGTATTTCCCTACTGAATGTGTCATGTGAGATACTAAAGACAAATAAAAATCCTAAAATTAACATGACAAGCAATAGACTTGCAAGACTTGTCAAATTAAATTCTTCATAGATGATGCTTATATATTTATCAGAATAATAAGCGATGGCATAGCTTAACGAAATCATTGTGATAATAGTCAGTAATGATTTAATGCTTTTAAAAGAATTGATAAACTCACGATATCCTATAGTAAACATTTGCTCCCTCCATCATCTTCAATATATATTTCTAATCAATTTCAATCGTTAGAATCAAGAAAATTCAAAAAGTCCGTTTCTGCCATGGCCCCCTCAAATCTATTGCGTTCAGTCCCCTGTTTATAGTAGACAAGTGTAGGTGTTTTAGTGATGCCATAATCCTCCCATCCCTTCTCAAACTCCAAGAGATTAAACATGTGAACCTCAGCATCTATTTCCTTTGATTTAGGAATAATCACTGGTGTTGTTTCTAAACAGTGGGGACAAATTGGACTATAAAAATAAACAATTGCCTCTTGTTCATCAGCCTGAATAGAATCTAACTCTTCGGGCAAAATAATATTTTCATAGTTTTCGTCTTTTAACTGTTTAATTGTTTCCGGATGCAATGTTTCCTTCTGGTATGCATTGTTGGTGATATCAACTTTGGTCGCTTGTGTATATATAATCTCAAATGTAATAAAGCCGACTAGTACAATGCCAAGAATCACAAGTAGTTTCTTCATATCGATTTCCCCCTGTAATGATTGATTAGTATGGAAATTTGTACCCATACAAGTGCTAAAAATGCAATTAAAGAGAGCATAGGTATCGTTATAAATCCAAACCAATTAATATATTCAATATCACATGGAATGATTCCACAAGAAATAACATTTGCCTGTGGAATCTTTTGAATAACATTATGATAGACAGATACAAGCACGCCAATAATGGAAAGAGGTAAAACATATATGATCGACTGTCCATCCTTTCTCCATAACATGATTCCGAGTAAAATAACTTGCGGGTACATTAAAATTCGTTGATACCAACACATTTCACACGGAATAAACTTCATTACCTCGGAAAAAAATAAACTTCCTGAAGTCGCAAGCAATGAAACCGTCCAGGCAAATATCATTTTATTCTCTACTGAGATTTTACTCATTTTAACATCTCCATTTGCCGTTTTACTTTTCATTCTTTAACTCCTTTATGGTCTTAAACATGACAAAAATACATAGGACACCCCAAAAGACCCACAGGCCCGAGCGAACGGAAAAACCATAAAGGAAAATTTTATATAGTACGAATAAAAATGCTATTACAGTTGCCACTAAACCTATTTTTTTCAAACGCCTTTCCCCCTTTTTCTTTCCGACTACTTTGCATTTCACTATTAAAATTAAGTTTCCAGCAACTCTTCTTTAAATCTCATATTGAATTATAGCAGAATTAATAGCTTAAATAGGAATAACAGTTTAACTATTCGGAAAAACGCAAACTATTAAAAAGTTATTGAATTAATCTATTAATCTTGGTAGATTACAGTTGTGGATAAATTAAGGGCTTCCACATTGGAACAATAAAAAAAGGGAGGGAATTGAAATGGGTAGAATAATAACGATGATTTTACGCTATGCAGCCGTTGCGATTAATTGGATCTGGCGTAACATTAAGAATGTTGCAGCTGCATTAGTTAGTGCTATCAGAGCAGGATACACAGCACTATCAAACTTCTGCCAAAAGTATGCTTGGGCATGTATCGCAGTATACAATTGGCTTGACAGAACATTCTTTTAGTTAACAGGCACTGGGCACTGCATTATTTTATCCATCTGAATGACATCATGTAAAAATCAAACGTTATGTTTTCCAAGTCATAAATAGGCATGCCATACGCATTGTATGGCGTGCTTATTACTCTAATTAAAAATCCTATTGCCACAAATGTTCTATCTTTAGTGAAGGAGGTGAAATAATGGAAAAAAGCTTAAAAAACACATCAAGAAAAGAATTAGAGCAATTCTACAAATCTGATAATATGGATACACACCAAGAAAAGAACTTTTGGACAATTTTCCTTTCATACACAAGAATTTGTGCATAACTGATTTTCATCATTAGGTAATGGCAATAGGATTTTTAATAATAGGAGGTGGATCCAATTACTTACTTTTCTAATTTACATCAGGCATTAACAATCCAAGAACGCTATTATCTCATTCAGCAACAAAAACAAAGGATGTTACATGAGCCTTCCTTAAATTTCTGGCGTGAGGATATGAGTGTTCTGTCAGATGTGGAATTTGCAAATATGCTGCGTTTAAATAAGTACCGGAAAGATACTTTCTCTCAAGCTGTATTGTATTATGTAGATTCAGAGACCAAGGAATTGTTTACTAGATTCGCACAAGCATCCAATTGGTATAAACTATTATCTAAAGTAGTTGAATGTCAATCTAGTGAAGCCTTTCCAAAAAAGGATTTCACTTATATTTTGCGACCTTTCATTACGTACACTTCCGATAGGCTCAAACAAATAGTATTTGAAAATAGGGATTTATCAAGTCCCAACCTTAGAGTTCCATTAATAGAATCCTATCAGCAACTCATTCTTAATTTGGCTAAAAAAGCCTTAGTCCATGAATTACATATGAAAAAGGAAAAAAATCAATTATGTGGAGAAGACTCCGCTGAACGTTATATTAGCTTTTTAGAATACTATAATCAAAAAGAAGAGATCTGGGGTTTTTTCAATAAATATATTGTTCTTGCTCGCCTCATCATTACTACAACCGAATACTACCTCACACATATAGAGGGATTGTTTCAACGTATTAAAAAACATATGGCGTTTTTTAAACATATTGCTGGTGATGAGAAACAGGTTCGGATAGAGCGTATTGATTTCAATTTAGGGGATACACACCATGAAGGAAAATCAGTAGCAAAGATTACGCTAACATCAGGAACAAAATTCATTTATAAGCCAAAATATTCGAATAGTGATCATTTAATAACAAGACTGATCAGCTTTTTAAATAAACAGGATTCTTCTGGGCAATTAAAACTGATACAAACAGAGATAGATGAGGATTATTTGTTTCAAGAATATATTTCTCCTCAATTTTGTACATCAGAGACAGAATTAGAACAGTTTTACATAAGATCAGGGCAATTACTTGCTGTTCTATATGGATTGAATGCAACTGACATTCACATGGAAAATATCATTGCTCAAAAATTTAATCCATACCTTATTGATACAGAATCCATTTTACAGCAGCCTGCTCATTATTTTAGTGACGAATCTCTCCAAAATCTTGTCCAAGAGAGTTTATTTTTAAATGTCAGCTCAACTGGATACCTCCCAAATATTATGTCTCGTAAACAGAATGAGATCGATATTAGTGCGCTTGGAGGAAAACAGGAAACCTATCCGAAAAAAATTTGGACGCTAATTCATGATCATACGGATGAAATACAATATGCCCAAACCTATCGAACGATCAAGGGTGCTCATAATCTTCCGAATAAGGAAAGTGAAGCAAAACACTATCTAGACTACATTCTTCAAGGATTTAAAGAGGTATATCGTATTCTGCAGGTTCATAGGAATGAGATACTTGAAAAGGTAGCAGCAGAAAAAGGATTAACCGTTCGGATGATTTTTCGGCATTCGCAATTATATTATGAATTACTGAATCATTCTCTGCACCCAGATTTACTACAAAATATGTTGGACCGAGAAAAAATATTAGAAAATTTATGGTCCTATAATATTTCGTATCAAGAAATCATCGCCTCAGAGCATCAGCAATTACTTTTTCATGATATCCCAGTTTTTTACAATGAAATACAAACGAATACCCTTATCGATCATGCTAGAAATGTCATCACAAAAGGATTGAGATATGATTCCTTCAAGCTTTTTAAACAGAAGCTAAATCAATTAGGAGAAATCGATCTACAAAAGCAATTAGCTTTGATTCGTCTTTCCATCTCTCAAGAAACATATCATACGAAAGGCACAGGCCTAAATTTAAGCTTACTAATCCGAGGTGCCAGGACAAATGACTATGACTATCTTAACGAGGCAAAGGAAATAGGCCGAGACATAATAAGCCAAAGCATTCAGGAAGATGGGAAAGTAACGTGGATTCAATATACAAATGATTTACATCATGCGCTTCAGCCAATGAAAACAAGTTTCTATCATGGTTTGTCGGGAATCATCTTATTTTATACAACATTATATGAAATGACTGGTGATCATTTGTTTTATGCATTCGCCCAAACGGTTACGGCTTCCATTGATATAAGAGATGAGGATAAGAGATTAAAAGGAATTAGCAGTAATGTATATGGACTATTGTATTTGAAAAGCTACCTTCAAAAGGATTATGATTTTATCGATCGTCGTTTGAAGGAAATCGGATTAGATGAGATGCAACCAATCAAGCTGGAGGAGAATGAAGAACTAGACTACATAAATGGCCTATTAGGCTATCTATCCATGTGCATGCGTTTTTATCGAAAGTATGGTCAGAAAAAGATTCTTAAGGAATGCCAGCGAATTGCGGATTATATAATCACTAACATGGACATAAATAAGATTCAGCAAGACGGATTTGGCCATGGTGCTATGGGCTATACGACCGTATTCCAGGAATTAAGCATGCTTACAGGGGAGAAACAGTATTCTTACATGAATAAAAGGTGTTCTGCCCGAATAAAATCAGCCAATTCTATGTCCTGGTGTAATGGACAGGTTGGTAACTTGATTGGTGAAACGCTCTTTTTATCACGTGAGAACACATTGGAAACTTGTGAGATTTTAGATGATTCGAAGCTCCCTCTTTTAAACAATGATTGTTTATGTCATGGAAATGCCGGGTTGATGGAACTGTATTGCATATTATATGAGGTAACAGGAAATGAAAAGTATCGAAATCAAGCTATGAAGATTGCTGATTTCATATTGGATAAAAAAAGGAAGAATGGGTTTTATCAATTACATGATATAGCTGGTTATCGAACAGCCGGTTTATATTCTGGTCAGGCTGGAATAGGCTATCAGCTGCTCCGGTTAACAAATATCAATCAGGTTTCATCGGTTCTAAGGGGATGAAATACAGCCCCAGGCACGAGGCTGTATTTAAGGGCTTCCTTGGAACTAAGGAAGGTAATTATTATCATACCATTATTTGAGGAAAATTTAAATTATTTATTATCGAGGTTATTATACAAAATTCCCGGAGGCAATAGAAATGAAATTTCAAAATGAAATCCTGCATGAAGAGTACCATGCTATGATGGGAACAAATGAATGGCAGAAGATTAATTCAAAGGCAATCTATGTTTGGAAGACGACAGGTATGATTGTCTCGAGTGTGTTTTTTCTAATCACCTTATTATTGTTCTTATTTTCTTATCTTTATGACTGGCCATTATTAATCCCAATTGGAATGGCTGCTATCATGTTATTCTTAGCAGTCCTATTAATTTTTATTTTACCAAAGATTCGATTAAAGATATGGCGCTTTATGATATTGGAGGATGAGGTTTGTTTACAGTATGGAATTTTAGTAATAACACAGATGCTGATCCCGATGGCTCGTGTACAAAACGTTAGCACGAAACAAGGGCCATTACTTCGCCGCTATCAATTAGCGACAGTTTCTATTTCAACAGCTGCAGGAGTACATGATATACCCGCGTTATCCTTGGAACAAGCAAAAGAACTTCGTGACAAAATTATTAAATTGGCAGGTGTACAAGATGACGTTTAAGATGAAGCGCCAGCACCATGCTACGATTTATATTCAATTGATCACCTGGATAAACGGAATCCTTTTACCGATTATTGCCATTCTCATGATTAGAGAAGAATCGATAGAATCGGAGACTAAAACCTGGCTAGTAATAGGCGGTTTTGTGATGGTGGCAGGATTTATTTTACTGTCTACCCTTTCCTGGTACCGATTTACCTATGGTGTGATAGAAGGGGAATTTCGAATGGAATATGGAATCTTTATTAAAAAAGTCTATTCTATTCCCATGGAGAGAATTCAGTCAGTCGACCATGAGCAAGGAATATTACAAAGGGTTTTCGGAGTAGTGAGAGTGAGGATAAAAACAGCTTCTAATTTAGAAGCTCTACCTCTTCTTCATGCAGTATCCAAAAGTGAGTCTCTTGAGCTTCAAGATATACTAACAAATGGAAAGCATAGAAGCTTATTCGGTAACCAAAAAGATGAAAAGAAGCCCTATCAAAGTATGACATATAAGAAAATGCTTCTATTGAGCATAACTTCTGGAACTCTTTTCATCATTATTCCAGTTCTAGGCAGTTTTCTTTCTTTTCTTGAAAACTTTGTAGACTCCAGAAGCATATTCAGGTTTTTGGTAGATCATTTTCAGTTTAATGATGTTGGTTCACTCGTAATATCAGTAGTAATTCTATTAATTTTAACGATTTTAGTTTCTTTTTTATCTAATATCATGAAGTATATTAACTTTTCAGTAACGAAATCCGAAGAACATGTGGTCATCAATCGGGGAGTGATTAATCGCAGACAGTCCTTAATTCCTATAAAGCGAATTCAAGCATTGCAAATTATAGAAAATCCGATACGCAAGCTATTCGGCTTTTCAACGCTACGAATTATTTATCTTGGGAATGGAGAGGAATTTAATAAATCGTTGATCCTTCATCCGCTATTGCATGTAAGGGAACTGCAAGATTTCTTGCATGATACGCTTCCAGAATTTAAGATAGATAATATGGACTTTCAACGTGTACCTCAGCGTTCATGGCATTATATGATTACATTTGATTTTATAGTAAATATCCTGGTTGCCTCGCTTGTTTCCATTTTCTTCTTTCCATGGGGAGTGTTGAGTTTTCTATTGGTATTCGTTTTATTAATTTATGCATATAAATGGTATCAGGATGAAGGTTGGTATGTACATGGAGAGTTGTTAGTTGCTCGAACACGGTTTATTACTAGAAGGACTGTTATCATTCCACGTAATCGTATTCAGTCAAGTTTAGTCCGGCAAAGTATGATTCAACGCATTGGCAAACTTATGAATGTAGAGATTCAAGTTGCAGGAGGACTTATGGGAAAAATATTCTCAATTAAGTATTTAGATGAAAAAGTAGCACGTTCATTACTTAGTTGGTCGAGCTACCGTGCTTATCGTAAGTAATAGAAATGAAAGTGAGCATTTTCGTTCTTTTGAGGCGAAAATGCTCATTTTCTCTTTAGGGTAAGATATGTAATTGATATGCTTTACATACAATACCGACTCTCGTTTGGACTTCTAATTTTTTGCAAATGGTCTGAATATTATATTCAATGGATCTTTGGGAATAGCTTAGCTCTTCTGCAATCATTTTATTGGTTTGCTCATTTGCGATAAGTTTAATGATTTGATGCTCAATAGGAGTTATTTCGATCTGAGTTCCATACATTTTTTACACCACCTTTTAATAGAATATAATTATTAAATAATAAAAATAATAATCTCTATAAATCGCATCCTTTCTGTTAACTCCAAATATTCGCACTAAAATAGTATCTATCCATAAATTTTGACATAGGAGATGAGGAATCCTTCATATTTTTACAAAATAATCCTTATAGCCTGCCAGGAATTTTTTCCAGGCATAAATACCTGAACATAAAGATGGGTGTCGCAGGTGTCCAGTTGGCAGAGAAGAAAGGAGCCTCTAAATTTTAAATCATATCCCCCTTCCCCATAACCATGCTTGCGACACTATCGCACACATCCCCCGTTTCGTCTTTTACAAAATATCGTAATCTCTTCTCTTAATTGGTATAAAATTTTTATATATCAACACACATCCAATAACCCCAAAAATATGCTATGATAGTCTGTATGGTCTTATTCTCCCAAGAGAAATACACCATGTTATTTAACAATAATGGAGGATTATAATATGAAACATCATCATGCTACCATCACTTTTCTTTTGGGTGCTGTTTTTTTTGGGTTGAACCCATTATTTATTAACTTAGGTTATGCTGCAGGCTGGGCGCTTAGTCAAATTATGGTGGTACAAGCCATTATTGCTTTAATAGTGCTTTGGATCATCGGTATTTTCGCTCTTAGACGCCACCCTCATACAGCCAAAAAACTTACCTTCAAAACAGTGCTTTCTCTCATGCTTGCAGGAAGCTTTACTGGCTTGACAAGTATTCTCTATTACGCATCAATGCAATACCTACCTGCTTCTCTAGCAGTTGTATTATTATTTCAATTCATATGGATTGGCGTATTATTTGAATGGGTTTTTAGCAGGAAGCGACCAAGTAAACAAACGATGGTTACCGTTATCCTAACTCTAGTAGGTGTATTATTTGCCGCAGATGTGTTTAACGGCGGTCTATCTGATATCACACTTATCGGCTTTGTTTTAGGTATTGGATCAGCATTCTCCTATTCTGCATTTATTATTGTCAGCGGAAGTGTAGCTGTTGATGTTCCGGCAACGATTCGAACACCCTTTATGATTACAGGTGCAACGCTATTAATCTTTATTATATTTCCACCGCACATGTCGCTAAACTCTGAAGTCTTAAGTAGTGGAAGCATATGGATCTACGCAGGTGGTCTTGCCCTATGTGGGCTCATCTTAACACCGCTTATGTTTGCCATGTCAACTCCTCATATATCTGCTGGCTTAGCCACTATTCTCGGTGCCGTAGAACTTCCTGTATCGGTAATCGTTGCATATATCGGACTTTCGGAATATATTGCACCTTCCAGATGGTTCGGTGTGGCGCTTATCCTAGTTGCAATTGCAATTGGGGAAATGAAGGGTATTTGGCATAAGTTTATTAATCGGAGAAGATTTGCTAATTAGACAGGCAATAGGAAACATGCGCAGGAGAATGAGCAGGAGTGAGGAATTAGCTTCTAGTCTGTTAACACCAGTTCTTAGGAAATTATGTAATGTGCCCTTCATATCCATCCGATATAATGAAGATTAATATAGAGCTTTATCCAAGAAAAACCAATCACTGACAGAAATATAAAAAGACCTAAGGAATGCTGCATTCCTTAGGTTTTCTATATATTGGTCTACCTTCAATTGATTACTTATATGCATAAACCAGCTATGCAATAAAAATAAAATATAAAATAAATAACACACAAAGCACGTACATAATTGGATGCACTTCTTTAAAGCGCTTTTGCGCCATTAGAGATAATGGATATAGAATAAAGCCAAAAGCGAGACCCATCGCTACACTGGAAGTTAGTGGCATCATAATTATAGTCAAGAATGCAGGAATGACAATCTCAATTTTACTCCAGTCAATATTCCTGATATCCATCGCCATTAATGCCCCGACAATAATTAACGCAGGAGCAGTAACCTCTGTCGTTATGACAGCAAGGATAGGTGAAAAGAATAATGCGATCAAAAAGCATAGTGCAATGATAATAGATGTAAATCCAGTTCTGCCCCCAACTGCAATACCTGATGACGACTCTACACTCGTTGCAGGTGTGGACGTTCCCAGTACCGCGCCGATTGCCCCAGCTGAAGAGTCCGCAAGCAGGGCTCTACCTATTTTTGGAATTTCATTGTTTTTCATGATTCCAGCTTGACTGGTAAGCGCAATTAAGGAACCAGCTGTATCAAAAAAAGCAACAAATAAAAAGGTAAAAATAACTGCTAATACATCCGGCGTAAAAATCGCATCCAAATTCATAAACACAGCACCAAATGTTGGTTCTAGACTCGGAATCGTACCAATAATAGCAGAAGGAATTTTAATTAATCCAGCAATCATCCCTATAATCGTTGTAATCGCCATTCCGTAAAATATTGCCCCATTCATCCCACGAACGAGCATAATGATTGTAATGATAAGGCCAATGACAGCTAATGCAGTGCCAGATGATGTTAAGTCACCAATCGAAACAAATGTATCTGGATTGGCAACGATAATCCCTGCATTTTTAAAACCGATAAATGCAATGAAAAATCCAATTCCAGCAGCAATCGCGTGTTTTAAATCCTTAGGAATCACATTAATGATCTTTTCCCTGATTTTCATTAAGCTTAAAATCATAAAAATAATGCCCGCAATAAAAACGCCTGTCAATGCTACTTGCCATTCAATCCCCATACCGATAACAACGGAAAAAGTAAAGAATGAATTTAGCCCCATACTGGGTGCAATAGCGATTGGATAATTCGCAAGCAGACCAATAAGTAATGAACCAATGATTGCAGTAAGCGCTGTTGCAGTAAACACAGCGCCCCGATCCATCCCAGCTTGACTTAGAATAAGCGGGTTTACGACTAAAATATATGAAATGGAAAGAAAGGTTGTCAGCCCTGCAAGAACTTCCTGTTTATATGTCGTATTTCTTTCTGTAAATCCAAAAAAGTTTTTCATAATATGTAGTATCTCCTATTTGCTACTTCCATGTATAAAAAAACTTTGACCAACTTCCAGCATGTCAAAGTAACAAAAGGCACAGAAAATATAAATACATTTCCATCCCTTGTAGACGAGCTATTTATGGTAGCTGGTAGAAACGCCCAAGCCATATTCCTGGACTTATACAAGATGTAGCTTTTCTTATTAGAACCATAGGAAAATGATATCAAGTTAGAGGGTACTGCGTCAAGAGTGGATGGATGAATAGCAGAGACAGAGACAGAGACAGATTCAGATTCACAACTTGGTAGGAACAGGTTTGTTCAGCTTTACTTACCAGATCCGTTTTCCATTATTGTAACGCAATAACAATAGGGGCAGCTATACCATCAGCTGCCCCTGCACAGTTTAATTATTAATATATTTTTCGAACACTGCTCCAAAATCCTTTTGATGGTAGTCTTTACGAGCTGATTCCATCCAGGAAAATCCAAATTCCGTTAGTTGTTTATATTGGGATGCAAGGTCTGCTTCAGATGTTCTTGAATTTTGCAGAACAGATACTGCTTTATCAAGGCTTTCTCCTGCCATATTGTACATCACGCTATTTTCATGCATCTTTTCAGAAATATATAGCAATGCTTTATAGAGATCCTTCAGCTTATCAATCTCATCTTTACGAACATCAATACTAAAAAACTCATTACCCAATGAAAATTTAATCTCAATGTCTCTATCAATTTTACCGGCTGTTTCCAGAAGAACATTTGAAATCGTATGCTGTGAGTATGGATAGCGCTTCATCGTTCGTTTGGAAGATGTTGCATTTTCACCGTCCACATGAATCAATGCCAAATTGGTAAAGCAATATTCATCTGCTTTTGTCATGATTAAAAAGTAAATCTTCTCATTGTCCTCATGTCTCACATAGTCATCTGCATCTGTCTTATCATAATCCTGTGGCTCAATAATCTTTCCAATGTCTGATAATCCTAATGCGTCGGCAGCTAATTTTTTTAACATACTTCGTCTCCTTCAATCAGTGATTTTTTGTTACTGATACGTAAGTTAACATCCTTCTATTAGAATATTCTATCATAGTATATATTACTTTGTTTGGATATACGAATCGCTTACAAGTGAAAATTCCCTAGTGCACTTTTGGTTATCTTATAGTCAATCCTTAGGGTATCACAAATATGCCTGGATTAGGTAATGATGAACTTACCCCCTCCATTACAAATAAATACCTTTAGCTGAAAGATTACTAATACATTCTTCCAAATAAGCGGCATCATGTTCGGGATAAATCCGTCTACTCTCATTTTCTTCCTTAATCACATCTTCTTTATAAGGTGGACATGCTTTACCACGATATGCTGGATTCTCCCATAATGGATCATTGTTATAACCCCGCTTCTTCATTTCATCCATCACCTTTATATGGTATTGGAATAATTTATCAGGAGAATACTGAAATACATAGTCGACTGTTGCGTGCTTTTTATTCCACCCTAGTCCTCGTAACGCACAACATTCCCGGTGCTGTCCCAATAACTGCTGACGGGGCAGTTTGGAAATAAGTGCTTCATGCCATAAGCGCATTTTTTCACCTGATTTCTTATTGATTCAATTTGTCCTCGATTATAGTGATCATATTATTTAAACATAATATCATAGTCCCCAACTAGAAACAGTAACAGCTGGCAAACTTTCGCCTGCCAGCAACCTAAACTAATTGATTTATTCCTTAGAATCGGACTTCGTTTTGTAACTCTCATCATCGCGAAGCTTCCAGAGCTTCCCAGGCCAGAAAGCATAGCGTCCAAGTACAGTTGTAATCGCAGGAACAAGCAATGGTCTGACGATAAATGTATCAATCATAATTCCGATTGCCATAATAGTACCGAAATGGACAAGTACCTGCAATGGAAGTACGGCGAGAACAGAAAAAGTACCAGCTAAAATAAGTCCTGCTGAACTAATGACACTTCCAGTTTCTCCTACACTTTCTGTAATTGCTTGCTTAAGAGGCATAATCTTGCGTTTACTCCACAAACTTGAAACAAGGAATATATTATAATCGATTCCTAAAGCGACTAAAAAGACGAAGGAATAGAGCGGGATTAATCCCTGAATTTCTGCTACACCAAAGATATGATGCAATACAATCCAGCCTAGACCAAGCGCGGATGCATACGAGATAATTACCGTTGCAAGTAAATAAACCATCGCGACAATTGATCTTAGGAAAACCACGAGTAATATAGCAATAATTAATAACAGAACAGGAATAATCAATGCTTGATCTCGGCTTGTAACTTGATCTGTATCATATAGTGTAGCTGTTTCACCGCCGAGCCAGACAAAATCTTCAGCATTTGAGACACCCGTATCGCTTAATGCATTCGTTGCGATAGATTGAAGTTCTGGAATACTTTCCACTGCTTCTGTGGAGTAAGGATCAATTGAAAGCGTGACTTGCCATTCTTGGATATCCTTTGTTACCGATCCTTCAACTGGATCAGCAACTACCTCTACATATGGATGCTCCTCCAACTCCTCCTTAAGTGAAACTTCCTCACCATTTGTATCAACAATAATACTGACAGGGGCAATTTCACCCGGTGGATAATGGTCTTCAATTATTGTATAACCTTCACGTGATGCCATATCTTCCGGGAAAGAATCTAATAATGCATACGTAAATTGCATTTTCGGTACAAAAGCGGCTAAAGCCCCAAGAAGAATCATACTGACAATGATAATTGCCCATGGTTTTTCTGTGACAAACGCTCCTATCTTTTTGCCAAAACGATGACTCGGTTTCGGACGGCGCATTTCTTTCCCTTTTTTCTTCTCCATTTCCTGAATCATTTCTTCGGGACGAGGTATAAACGGGATAAACGCAAATCTTCCAAGTATCGCTAAAATCGCAGGCAGCAGTGTTAAGGCAGCGATTCCCATGATGAAGATGGATAAACTAAATGGTATAGCAAAACGGTCATAGGATGCATAGTAAGCCAGCCCAAGTGATAGCAGCCCTAAAACAGTTGTCATAGAACTCATCATGATGGCGCCACCTGTACCACTAATCGCACGCTTTAATGCTGCATGTTTATCCTTTTCCTGTCGCAGTTCATCACGGTAACGCGAAATTAAAAATAAACAATAATCCGTTCCCGCTCCAAACAACAGTACCGTCATTATGGAGATTGCCTGTCCATCAACGACTATCCATCCCTTATCTGCTAGGAATCCGAGTAAAGGACTAATTATTCCATAGGCAATCCCAACGGCAATAAGTGGAATAATCGCCAAAATAGGAGAACGATACAGTAAAATAAGCAAAATAAACACAATCAATACCGTCGCAATTAACAATGTGATATCAGCATTACTGAAGAGTGCAACTGCATCGGTCTGAATTCCCACCGGCCCGGAAAAGCGAACATGCAAACTAGCATCCTCTATGTCATTTTCCAAAACTTCGCTGCCAAATTGCTCCGTTATTTTCATTTCAAGCTGTTCTAAAGCAGCTTGTAATTCTTCAGTTGATGCGTCACCATTAAAGAATACTGGTGTTATCAGTGCAGCCCCATCCTCAGATGCACTTCCCGCCATGGCAGCAACAGGTACATCCTGAAAAGGAGGAATAAACGTTTGTTTATCGACTGGTGCAGCATCGAGATCTTTGTAAAGAGTTTGAATCATTTCATAATCCGAGTCTCGCAGTCCCTCGTTACGATGCCACACTAACAGTAATGGCGTACCTGCATCATTCGAAAACTCTTTATTAGAAATCTTACTTGCTTCAACAGACATCGTATCATCCGGCAATAATTGCGTATCTGATGTTTCGCGATCGTTTACCTGTGGCCATATAAACGAAAAAATCCCAATCAATAAAATCCAAATAAATATAGTTACCCAGCGCGTTTTGCTGTTAGCAACAATATCTCCCCACTTTTTCAATAGCTTAATCAAGATCCTCATCCTCTCTAGCATGGACTTTTATTTTGTTTTCTCTAAAAGTCATGTACTTTATAATTATATATACTAGTAGGTTAATTATTCAAGTGTTATTTAAGATATGATATAATATATCTAGTATATTGAATTTGGAGCTGGGTATTATGCAACGTACACAACGAACATTAGGAAGGCCTCGTAAAGAACAAGATGGGATATCAACGAAGGATTTGATTTTGCATACAGCGACTGGCATGTTCTTAGAAAAGGGATATCCATCAGTGTCTATGGATGATGTTGCTCAAAAATGTGATTTCACAAAAGCAACCGTGTATTATTATTACAAAACAAAAGCAGACCTTTTTACAGATGCAATGGTTCAGTTAATGATTCGAATTAAGCAAAGAATTATAGATATTCTCTCAACAAATGCATCACTGGAGACACAGTTATTTCAGATTGCTAAAGCACATATACAAGCAACAGTAGATATTGATATCAATGCATTTATGAAGGAAGCGAAAACATCTCTTTCTGATGACCAATTGCAATTGATGAAGGAAGCAGAGGACAATATGTATGGAGCATTGGAGCAAGCAATAAAAAAAGCGATGGATAAGGGAGAAATTCCTCAAAGCAATCCTCGCCTAGGTGCACTTATGTTTGTATCCATGCTTACAGCTGGAAATAATTTAGATAATGCTTATAAAGAAACATTTTCATCGTTGGATGATCTAGTGACTCAAATTGTGAATTTATTCTGGAATGGGTTAGCAAACGAAAACCAGTCATCGCTGTAGAGTTAAAGGTTTTTTTCACTAATTTTAATTATAGTAAATATAGAAGAATCCATTTTGAAAAAGATTCTTTAAAATGGATTCTTCTATAGAAAATTGACGTTTCAGTATAAGGATTGTTTCTTTAATCAATGCCCATCTCTTATATCCTTCACAGTTTTTTTCAATTACCTTTTGGTATTGTCTAAATTTCTTTTTTTACCTCTTCTCAATGTTTCTTAGCTATCGGTTGACGAAGTAGGTAAAATCGATAAAGGTTTTTTATGGTCACCTTTAATACAGCATAAAGCGGAATTGCAATGAGTATACCAATAAAACCATAGATCGATCCGGCTACAACTAAAAGTAGAATGATTGTTAATGGATGTATATCTAACCTGTTTCCTAATACTAATGGAGAAACAAGGTTCCCCTCTAATTGTTGAACTACAACTAAAACAATTAATATATAAAGAACCATCTCCGGGCTTTGAATCGACCCAAATACAATGGCTGGTAAAATGCCAAGTATCGGTCCTAAAAAAGGTACAACTGCAGTCATGACAACAAATAATGCTAGAAAAGCAGCATAGTCAAGGCCGATAAAAAGGTAACCCAAATACATTAGAACACCGTTAACCAAAGCAACAGTCAATTGGCCAATAATATAAGCTGCAATTGTCCCATCAATGTCTTTCAATATCTTCTTACCTTCTGCATTATGGTTTTCGGGTATAAATTTCAATAGAAACGGAATTAGTTGGTCGCCCTCCTTTAATAAGTAAAACAAAATAAAGGGAACAATAATTAGAACAGTGGCTACACTAGTAAGTGCTTTTACAATATCTGTTATATTTTGACCGATAGATTGGGTAAGGTTGCCTAAGTAAGTCATCCCTTTTTGTTTGAACTGGTCGACAGAGAACATATTTATATTTTTCTCATCCATAAATTCCTCTGCTTCCCCTGTCATTTGTTCAATATTTTCCGGAATAACTTTTACCATATCATTAACTTGTTCGCTGATAGACTCTCCACCAAAATGAAAGATTAAGAAAACGATACCTGTTATTACGGCATAGACCACTAATATCGCTATTGAACGAGGGATGTATTTTGATTTTGAGAAAAGAGAAACAACGGGTCTTAAAATATAATAGAGCAAACCAGCTATTACAATCGGGAAAAATAATGTCCCAATCAGTTTTTGAAAGGGATATAAAAAATAGTCGATTTTCCCTAGAAAATAAATAAAGATTACAATTAACAATGCGCCTGTCATGTATTTAAAAAACGAATGCCTAATCCACATGCTCTGATTTCCCTCTTCCTTGTTATAAACTGTTGAATTTATGTTGTAACTATTCCACTATGTGTTCACCATTTGTCCTGGCATTGATCGACAGGGTTAATATTAAATAGTAAATTACAAATGCCGTGAACAAAACCTCGACATTATTAAATTGAATTATTTGTTTGCTGTGTTATTTACTCTCTGATTATAAGAACAAATACTCCATTTTTAAGATCTGTCAATAATATATTCCACTATATAATTTTTATAAACACAAAAAAACGCTTTATCCTTCACAGGACAAGCGTTTCACCAAGAGCTTCCAAGCAGATTCGAACTGCTGACCCCCACCTTACCATGGTGGTGCTCTACCTACTGAGCTATGGAAGCATGAAAATGGCTCCACAGGTAGGATTCGAACCTACGACCGATCGGTTAACAGCCGATTGCTCTACCACTGAGCTACTGTGGAATAATGTGACTGAATATAAGCTTAATTTATTGATGATTCTTCAGTAAATTAATATAGAAAAAAAGCAGCCTGGCGGCGTCCTACTCTTGCAGGGACAAAGTCCCAACTACCATCGGCGCTGAAGAGCTTAACTACTGTGTTCGGGATGGGAACAGGTGTGACCTCTTCGCTATTACTACCAGACAACTATATTTAGGTTTGTACCCTAAAAACTAAATAAGAGTAATGGTCAACGACAATCAAATAAGAATTTAGTTAAGTCCTCGATCGATTAGTATCCGTAAGCTCCACGTGTCACCACGCTTCTACACCGAACCTATCAACCTCATCGTCTCTGAGGGATCTTACTCACTCGAAGTGATGGGAAGTCTCATCTTGAGGGGGGCTTCATGCTTAGATGCTTTCAGCACTTATCCTTTCCACACGTAGCTACCCAGCGATGCTCCTGGCGGAACAACTGGTACACCAGCGGTGTGTCCATCCCGGTCCTCTCGTACTAAGGACAGCTCCTCTCAAACTTCCAACGCCCACGACGGATAGGGACCGAACTGTCTCACGACGTTCTGAACCCAGCTCGCGTACCGCTTTAATGGGCGAACAGCCCAACCCTTGGGACCGACTACAGCCCCAGGATGCGATGAGCCGACATCGAGGTGCCAAACCTCCCCGTCGATGTGAACTCTTGGGGGAGATAAGCCTGTTATCCCCGGGGTAGCTTTTATCCGTTGAGCGATGGCCCTTCCATGCGGAACCACCGGATCACTAAGCCCGACTTTCGTCCCTGCTCGACTTGTAGGTCTCGCAGTCAAGCTCCCTTCTGCCTTTACACTCTACGAATGATTTCCAACCATTCTGAGGGAACCTTTGGGCGCCTCCGTTACTCTTTGGGAGGCGACCGCCCCAGTCAAACTGCCCGCCTGACACTGTCTCCGAACCGGATCACGGTCCTGGGTTAGAAGGTTCATACAACTAGGGTGGTATCCCACGGGCGCCTCCACGTAAGCTAGCGCTCACGCTTCAACGGCTCCCACCTATCCTGTACAAGCTGCACAAACATTCAATATCAGGCTACAGTAAAGCTCCACGGGGTCTTTCCGTCCTGTCGCGGGTAATGCGCATCTTCACGCATAGTATAATTTCACCGGGTCTCTCGTTGAGACAGTGCCCAAGTCGTTGCACCTTTCGTGCGGGTCGGAACTTACCCGACAAGGAATTTCGCTACCTTAGGACCGTTATAGTTACGGCCGCCGTTTACTGGGGCTTCGGTTCTATGCTTCGCACCGAAGTGCTAACATTTCCCCTTAACCTTCCAGCACCGGGCAGGTGTCAGCCCCTATACTTCGCCTTTCGGCTTCGCAGAGACCTGTGTTTTTGCTAAACAGTCGCTTGGGCCTATTCACTGCGGCTCCATGTTAATGAAGCACCCCTTCTCCCGAAGTTACGGGGTCATTTTGCCGAGTTCCTTAACGAGAGTTCTCCCGCTCACCTTAGGATTCTCTCCTCGCCTACCTGTGTCGGTTTGCGGTACGGGCACCTATGATCTAACTAGAGGCTTTTCTTGGCAGTGTGAAATCAGGAACTTCGGTACTAATTTCCCTCCCCATCACAGCTTGAAATTGTTGAACGGATTTGCCTATCCAACTTTCTCACTGCTTGGGCGCACACATCCATCGGTGCGCATTCCTTATCCTACTGCGTCCCCCCATCGCTCAAACAATCATGAGGTGGTACAGGAATATCAACCTGTTGTCCATCGCCTACGCCTTTCGGCCTCGGCTTAGGTCCCGACTAACCCTGAGAGGACGAGCCTTCCTCAGGAAACCTTAGGCATTCGGTGAAAGAGATTCTCACTCTTTTTTCGCTACTCATACCGGCATTCTCACTTCTAAGCGCTCCACCAGTCCTCACGGTCTGACTTCACAGCACTTAGAACGCTCTCCTACCATTGTTCGAAGAACAATCCGCAGCTTCGGTGATACGTTTAGCCCCGGTACATTTTCGGCGCAGAGTCACTCGACCAGTGAGCTATTACGCACTCTTTAAATGATGGCTGCTTCTGAGCCAACATCCTGGTTGTCTGGGCAACTCCACATCCTTTTCCACTTAACGTATACTTTGGGACCTTAGCTGGCGGTCTGGGCTGTTTCCCTTTCGACTATGAACCTTATCACCCATAGTCTGACTCCCAAGCTGAAGTAATTGGCATTCGGAGTTTGACTGAATTCGGTAACCCGGTGAGGGCCCCTAGTTCAATCAGTGCTCTACCTCCAATACTCAATGCTTGAGGCTAGCCCTAAAGCTATTTCGGAGAGAACCAGCTATCTCCGTGTTCGATTGGCATTTCACCCCTACCCACACCTCATCCCCGCATTTTTCAACATACGTGGGTTCGGGCCTCCAGTCAGTGTTACCTGACCTTCACCCTGGACATGGGTAGATCACACGGTTTCGGGTCTACGACCGCATACTATAAACGCCCTATTCAGACTCGCTTTCGCTGCGGCTCCGTGTCTTCCACTTAACCTTGCATACGATCGTAACTCGCCGGTCCATTCTACAAAAGGTACGCCGTCACCCATTAACGGGCTTCGACTACTTGTAGGCACACGGTTTCAGGTACTATTTCACTCCCCTTCCGGGGTGCTTTTCACCTTTCCCTCACGGTACTGGTTCACTATCGGTCACTAGGGAGTATTTAGCCTTGGGAGATGGTCCTCCCGGATTCCGACGGAATTTCTCGTGTTCCGCCGTACTCAGGATACACTCCGGAGAGAATTCCTTTTCGACTACAGGGCTGTTACCCGCTATGGCTGACCTTTCCAGATCG